>NZ_JBHSED010000012.1:0-56179 GCF_042651945.1 Cohnella boryungensis
GGTTCCACGCGTACCCATCCCGAACACGACCGTTAAGCCCTCCAGCGCCAATGGTACTTGGACCGCAGGGTCCTGGGAGAGTAGGACGTTGCCAGGCTGGGCAGAGAAAGCACCCTAACGGGTGCTTTTTTGCAATATCAGAAACTATAAAAGTTAGACATCCTTATACCTATCTGATAGCTCGATACAAAACGTATGCCGCCGCCGTGCCTAAGGACGGCGAAGCCGTTTCTACTTGCTATATAGAAAGTATTTGCGTCTACCGCGCTCCTTCAGGACGAGGTAGACGTTTTGATTGCCGCTATGTCATCGTACACTGCGTCACCCCGCCGCGCAACGATGATCGAAACGTCTTATTGGTGGTAATAAGAAACTTCCTTGGACTCCAGTCGGACAATGCCGTCGCGGCGTTCTTTCCGCAGCGACCATAACAGCTTGAAGCGAGGGGTGAGCAGCCAAATATGCCAATACATCATGGCGATGACGAGCGAGGAGTGCGCCCAGGGGTAAAAGAGGCCGGCGACGCAGCATCCGACAAGAAGGAGATGGAAATGAAGTCGTCGGAACAGAGACAATTGCGTATCCATAATTGGAAGGGGGCCGATCCAGGGCCAATCCCGGCGGAAGGTCCATCTTTTCTCGGACAGCTTGTCTACCCGTTTTACAGTAATTCTAAGAACGAGCGCATGAACCAGAAGCATGACAATGACCCCGACGAAGGAGTAGCTTAAGCCTCTCCAGCTGTCTATAAAATACAACACGGTAGACAATAACAGAGCCGTAGCCATGTAGCTGTATTTGCTCTCGGGACGGAGAGGAATCTTGCGAATAAGCTTATAATTATAGAAGGTAGCATCCTTCCTGGATTGCGGGTCGTCCATCCTTGATTGTCCTCCTTGCGCATAACGCTTTCTGTTCATTACTATCGGATAATCCGGCAATTATTGTTATGTTTGCAATGCAATCGCGGCTATGAATATGTATATTTTCATAGAATTCGGACATACTAGATACAACAATAGGGAAAGGCAGGGATGTTCATGGAATCGGGGGAACGGAAAACCTGCATCGTTTGCGGCGAGCAGCAAGCCGAGGGAATGACGATCGTAACGGAATTTATTTGTACATCCTGTGAATCCGAGATGGTTAGAACAAACGCGGAGGATGAGAAGTATCCTTTTTTCGTTCGGCAGCTAAGGCAATTATGGGTTAAATTTCATGCATAAACGCGGAGATAGCAGGGTCAGGCAAGCTTAAGCTTGCCTGGCTTTTTTATTGGGGCAGCCGAATTTTCCGTGTTGCATCCCTTGGAAAAAATGGGTATAATCAATTTTGAATTTTAATAATGAACAGGTGATTACTATTGCAAATTCTGAAGGAAGAGGTTCGAGCGAATATCCTCAAAGCCGCTTTATTAGAGTTTAAGCAGGTCGGATATTCGAATGCATCCATACGGCGAATCGCGATGGCGGCAGGAGTTACAAGCGGCAATATCTATCGGTACTACAAGAATAAAGAGCAGCTTTTCGATGCGATTGTTCTTCCTGTGCACAATCAATACATCGATAGCTTGGAGGAGATCCGAAGGAAAGTTCAATTGAGCTATGCCAGGGGAGCGACAAGCGCCCCCGACTTTTTCAGCCGGATTGAGCGGGCCTTTATCGAGCTCTTCAAGACCTATAGCTCCGAGTTTACAATTCTGTTGAACCGGAGCGAGGGGACCAAATACGAGGGCGTAAAGCCGGAGCTGGAGGATTTGGTCTCGTCCCTATTGGAGAGGGTGCTTGCCAAGCCCGTAGGCGACGAGGTTTCCCCTTCCGCGGAGAATCGCGCGGTGGCCGGGATGCTAGCGTCTACGATCGTTGAAGGCATCTGCGTCATTTTCAGGGACAACGAAGAGGGAGAGACGCTGAAATTCCTGATCGATCAATATTTATCCGTCTACTCCAAGGGGATAGCGGGACTAATACATTCAGACAAAGAGAACAGGAGTGGTTGCTGTGAAAACAATCATTAAATGGAGATGGGCCCTGATGGCCGTCTGGTTGACGGTTACAGTGGTCTTGACCGTCATTCAGCCCGACGTCAACGCGATCCTGCATCAGAGAGGCCAAGATCCTTTGACAGAGGACAGCCCATCCAAGATCGCGGGCAAGCTGCTCAGCAAGATGAACGAGACGCAAGGCGCGAGCAATCTTCTTATTTTTTATAATGCAAATAAGCTGACAGACGAAGATATGAAGCAGATTGGCGCCGGTATCGGCAGCTTGAGAGCGAAGGAGCAGGAGCTCGGCATTAAGCAGATGATCGATCCGATCGCGATACCGCAGGCGAAGTCCTCTCTGATCTCGCCAGATGGAACGACACTGCTTGCTACCTTCATCCTGGAGAAGGATGGCCGCAACGTTGATGATATCAAGTCCAATATCGAGGCTGCTCTAGGAAATCTCAGCGTGGAGCATTATCTAAGCGGAGAAGATTTCATTCAGAACGACTACATAAAGGCGACCACGGAAGGCGTTGAAAAAAGCGCGGCCCTGACGGTTATCTTCATCCTGGTCGTACTCGTCGTAATGTTCCGGTCGCTTGTGATTCCTTTCGTGTCGCTGGCAGCCGTCGGGGTCTCCTATCTTGTCTCCATGGGCATTGCTGCCCAGATCATCGACAAGCTGGAGTTCCCGGTGACCAGCGTAACCCAGATGCTGCTTGTTCTTATCCTGTTCGGGATCGGAACGGACTACAATATCCTGCTCTTTAACCGGTTCAAGGAGGAGCTCGGGAACGGAAAATCGGTTGACGATGCGATCATCACTTCCTACAAGACAGCCGGAAAAACGATTGTCTACAGCATTCTTACCGTCTTTATCGCCTTCGCGGGGCTTACACTTTCGGACTTCGGCATATACAAATCCGGCAATGTCGTGGCGATCGGGGCAGTTGTGCTCGTGCTGGAGATTCTGACGCTTACCCCGTTCCTGATGAAGGTGCTGGGCACGAAGCTGTTCTGGCCTTCCAAGAAGGCGGCCGGCCATAAGGAAAGCCGATTCTGGGCGATGCTGACGCAAATCTCCGTCAAGCGTCCGCTGCTGACGACATTGATCATTCTCGTGCTGATGATTCCGGTACTGCTGACAAGCGGTCAGAAGCTGAGCTTCGATCAGATCGACGAGATGGGCTACGGACATCCATCCACTAAGGGCTTTAGTCTGGTCGGCGAGCATTTCAGCCGCGGACAGGCGCTGCCGACAACGGTTATGATCGAATCGGATCAAGCCATGGACAATAACGAGGCCTTGAGCGCCATCGAGAAGCTTACGGAGCGCTTGAAGAAGACCGAAGGCGTCATTGCGGTATCGAGCGTGACGCAGCCCCAGGCGGCTCCGATTGATTTCTTCTATGCGAGCGGTCAGACCGAAGCAGACGGCTCCAAGAAATTTTACGTGCCGGATCAAGTGCTTGCGAGTCCGGATTTCGGGCAATCGTTAGCCAGCTTCATGTCCAAGGACCGCAAGATTACCAAGCTGATCGTTATTCTGAAGGACGATCCTTACTCGCCTGCCGCGCTGGATACCATCGAACGCATTAACGGACAATTCGATGCCGCTCTTCAAGGAACGGCATTGGAGAAAGCCGCCGTAGCTGCCGCGGGCCCAAGCTCGATGACCTACGATATGAACAAAGCACAGATTAAATCCTTTAACAGTACCGCGATCATCGTTATCGTCAGCGTATTTGTCGTGCTGCTGTTCGTTATTCGGGCCTTCTGGCCGGCTATATACATCGTGCTGGCACTAATTGCTTCCTACTACGTTGCGATGAGCGCCTCCAAGCTGGTCTCGGAGAAGTTTATCGGCGCGGATGGAGTATCCTCGTTCGTACCGTTTTTCTCCTTCATAGTCATTGTGGCGGTGGGAGTAGACTATAGTATCTTCCTGATGATGCGATATAAGGAATACGGCAACATTTCGGCGAAAGAGGCCATTGTCAAGTCGGCCCAGAGCGTCGGAGGCGTCATCATCTCGGCGATGATTATTCTCGGCGGAACGTTCGCAACGCTCATGCCGTCCGGTCTAGTGCTGTTGATTGAGCTGGCGGCGGCCGTTATCGTGGGACTGGTCGTCCTCTGTTTTATTCTACTGCCGATGCTGGTGCCGGCGTTGATGGTGCTGCCGGAGAGGCTTCGGAAGAAAAGCGCGTCGGAATCGTAATTGAGCTGGGAAACGGGACAACGAGCGATCGTTGTCCCTTTTTTTTGATTTGACTATAATGAGAACAATTCAACATTACGTGCGGAGGAGGTCTTACTCTTGAAGCCAGATCGATACAGGGCGCCATTGTACGAGGCGTTAATCGCTCATGCCCAGCTGCGGGCGACGCCTTTTCACGTGCCGGGACACAAGCAGCGAACCGCTTGGGGAGAGCCCTCTGCCGGCACCTATTATGAGACTTTGCTGGCATTGGACTTGACCGAGCTGGCCGACACAGACGACTTGCACCATCCGGAAGGACCTTTGCTGGAAGCCCAGGAGCTGGCGGCCGACTGCTTCGGCGCGGATGAAACCCGATTCCTGGTGGGGGGCAGCACTTCGGGCAACCTGGCGATGATTTTGGGCGTGTGCCGGCCTGGAGAGCTCGTCATTGTGCAGCGCAACGTTCATAAATCGGTCATTCACGGGCTTATGCTGGCTGGCGCGCGCGCGATCTTGCTGCCGCCCGTCGTCGATGAAGCTTCAGGGCTCGCTACCATTCCGGCGGTGAGACTGCTGGGCGAGACGCTGAAAAGCTATCCGGAGGCGAAGGCTGTTATCTTGTCATCGCCCAACTATTACGGCATGAGCTCCGATCTGGGGCCGTTAGTTGCAGCTGCACATGCCTGCGATATTCCCGTGCTGGTGGATGAAGCTCACGGGGCTCACTTCGGATTTCATCCCCAGCTTCCGAATTCGGCTTTGAGAGCCGGGGCGGACGCGGTGGTGCAATCTACGCATAAGATGCTCGGCGGAATGACGATGGGCGCGATGCTGCATCTGCAAGGAGATCGGCTGGAAAGAACGGCTGTTCGGCAGGCGCTCACGATGGTGCAGAGCTCCAGCCCTTCCTTTCCGATACTAGCCTCCCTTGATCTTGCCCGCAGACAGCTTCACGTTCAATCGGAGCAAGCCTTCTATCCGGCGCTTAGGGCAGTGAGGGCGGTTGTCGAGGCATTGGAGCGGATGCCTTTCGGAGCGCTGGGTTACGGCAATGCCATAAGCAAAGGCATCGTATACGATCCGCTAAAGCTGGTATTGTTCCACGAGGCGGGCAAGCTAAGCGGATTTGCGCTCCGGGACGCGCTGCTTGAGCAGGGCTGCGTGCCGGAGATGGCGGATGAGCGTTATGCGGTGCTGGCGCTGGGAACCGGCTCAATTGAGGAGGACGGCGTACAACTGACAAAAGCGCTGAGCGCAATTGCAGATAGCTTGCCGATATTGCCCCATGAAACCGATGCGCGGCCGCGTAAGCCAACGACAGAAGGGATGGCGCTCTCTCTGCCGGAGCCGGTTCGCTTCGGCTACGGCCCGAACGAGTCTAGAGAGGTGCTGCTGGAGCATAGCATAGGAGAAACAGCCGCGGAATGGGTGATTCCTTATCCTCCGGGTATACCGATGCTCTTTCCGGGCGAAACCATAACGGAGAGCACTGTCGATCAACTGATCCGATGGAGACACGAGGGCGCGCGGATACAAGGCGCGAAGGATCCCGGTCTTCGAACGATTCGGATTCAGAGCGGATCGGCGAATGAGGGTTAGAGGTGGATAAAGGTGACGGGACATACCCGGAGGGACATCCGTTACGGGATCGCCTGGATTGCGGGAATTGCGACCGGGCTGTTGGTGATAGGCTTAATTATGGTTCCCCCCGTCATTGGCGTGGCGGATAACGGAGATTTCGGCCGGGTGCTGACCGTGTCGGGATTAAGAGTGCTGCATCCTGAGCTTTCTTACGACGAGCTTTATTTCAACTACGCCTATTCCCGGTTCGGATACGGCGAGCATACGGTGGGCGGATACGTATCGACTCATGTGATTCTTGTCGCCCTTGCGGGTTGGATGGGACGCTTGGTTAACGGGGAAGTGTTCGACATTCGGGTGCTGGGCGCTGGTTATGCCGCTCTGTTTGCTATAGCTGTCGCGCTGCTTGTTCGACATTTGCCTTCTACGAGCAGTCGGAAAGGTACGTTCATGCTCGCAGCAGGCTCGGCGGTCGCGATCCTGTTCGTGTTCGGAGACATCGGCTACACGGCTTATTTCCAATCCTTCTTCGGAGAGCCGTATGCGTATATCGCGATGCTGCTCATGCTGGCCGCGGCATTGTCCTTATCCGCTGCAGCCGAACCGAACGGCAAGCTGCTGGCATTGTTCGCCGCAGCCGCGATAGCGGTTGCGACCTCGAAGATACAGAATGCGCCCCTTGGCTTCGCATTTGCTCTGCTGGCATGGCGGATGACCGGATTGCGTTCCGACCGCAGATGGCAACGACAGGTCTGGACGGTCGTCGGCGTCCTGATCGCGATCTCGGCGCTGATGATCGTGGTCGCGCCTAATCGCCTTAAGCATACGAATCTCTATCAGTCGATCTTCTACGGCGTGCTGAAGGATTCCCCGAATGTGGCGAGGGATATGAAGGAATTAGGAATACCCGATAAATATGCGGCACTGGCAGGAACGAATTATTTTCAGAAAGACACCGTTATTCCGCAGAGCGATCCCGTCCTGCACCGGGAAGTGCTGGAGAGGTTGAGTCATCGGGATATTGTCGCGTATTATTCGCGACATCCCTCCCGGTTTGTGCAGAAGCTGGATAAAGCGGCGGCGAACGCCATGTATATCCGACCTGCCTATCTGGGCAATTATGATCCCTCCGCTGGCAGGCCTCCAAGAACGCTGTCCGATACGTTCGACGGATGGAGTCGCTTCAAGGCCGAGACCATGCCGCACCGTGCATGGGCGTACGTCGTTTTCTTCCTGGCCTATTGCGTTGCGCTGGCTTGGATCTGGGCAAAGGCCGCATCGAGAAGAATACGTTTGGGAGCGGAGACGTTATTCGTTGTCGCGCTGGCCGGAATTTTCTCTTGGATCATCCCGCTGATCGGCGACGGAGAAGCCGACTTGGGAAAGCATTTGTTTATGTTTAATGTCTGCTTTGATATGATGGGAATAAGCGCTGTCATCGGCATAGCTTACGCAGTCATTAAGCTTGCGGAAAGAAGGCTCGGCATCAAGGTTTAAGGTTGAAAGGGGAAGGCTCGGTGCGAGGCGGATTATTCATCACGATAGAGGGCGGAGAAGGAGCCGGCAAGACTACGCTCATTACACGGCTTACGGAAAGAATTTATACAGAAACGCGCAGGAAGACGAGCAGGACCCGCGAACCGGGCGGCGTTCCGATCGCCGAGTCTATCCGGAACGTCATTCTGGATAAGAAGAATACAAAGATGGACCCGAAAACGGAGGCGCTTCTCTACGCTGCTGCCCGACGCCAGCATTTAGCGGAGATCGTGATGCCTGCATTAGCCCGGGGAGAGATTATGATTTGCGATAGATTCGTGGATAGCAGCCTGGCTTATCAGGGGCATGCGCGTGGGCTTGGGATTGATGAAGTATGGGAGATTAACCGGTTCGCGACCGAAGACTGCATGCCCGATCTGACCTTGTACTTGGACATCGATCCCGCAGTAGGAATGTCCCGGATCGCGGCGAATCTGCATCGCGAGGTGAATCGGCTCGATCTGGAAAGTCTGGCCTTCCATCAGCTCGTCCGGGAAGGATATGCGGAAGTCGCCAAGCGTTTCCCGGATAGAATCCATACGTTGGATGCCGACAAGAGCCCTGTCGAATTGGCGGAAACGGCTTGGGCGATCGTGGAGAAGAGATTGCAGACGCCGTAAAAAGAGGATTTTGACCCGGGCGTGTCCAATTTATAAGGAATAGACAAGAAAGCGACAGACCCCCATTCTAATTTCTAGGAGGCCTGAACATGAAATTATTGATTGCCGTCGTCCAGGATAAAGATAGCAACCGGTTGTCGAACTCCTTGATCGCGGAAGGATTCCGGGCGACCAAGCTGGCCAGTACGGGCGGATTTCTCCGCTCAGGCAATACAACCTTCCTCATCGGAATCGAGGATAATCAAATCCAGCACATTCTGGATGTCATTCGAGCCAACTGCAAGGTGAGGGATCAGTTGGTCACGCCGGTGTCTCCGGTGAGCGGAGCGGCCGACTCGTATATTCCATTCCCTGTGGAGGTTCAGGTCGGCGGAGCGGCTGTGTTCGTACTTCCGGTCGAACGATTCGAACATTTCTAACAATTGGGATGTGAGTGGATATGAAGATCCAACCGGGCCTATATCCCGTTAACAAAACGATACAACGCGGTGAGGTGCCGAACAGACCCGCCCAGTCCCAGAGCTTCGGCGATCTGATGCATCAGCAGGAGGAGCAGCGGACGCATGAGGAGCTGCAGCGCAAGCTGGAGGATATTCGGCTGCAGGGAGACAGGCTGACCCGTTCCATGACCATTCGGGAATTGGTGCTCTACCGGCAGATGGTAAAATCTTTCCTGGAGGATACCGTGCGCCGCGGCATTGCCTTGAAGGAATCGAGAGGTTGGGACCGTCGAGGCCGGGGTAAAAGATATAAGCTGCTCGAAGAAGTGGACGCCATGCTTATCGCTATGGGAGAAGAGCTGCTGAAAAGCGAAGAAGGGCGCATCGATCTGCTTCAGAAGGTCGGCGAAATTCGCGGGATCTTGATTAATATCGCATTCTAAGCTTGTTCATTATAAGGGGTTTCGCTTCATGGGGTTTCAAAACATTGCCGGACAGGATCGGGCGAAAGCGCTGCTGCGCAACGCGCTGAAGGCGAATCGGATCGCGCATGCCTATTTGTTCGCCGGACCGCCCGGATCTGGGCGGATGGAGATGGCCGGGGCGTTCGCTCAAGCGATCTTCTGCGAGAGAGACGGGACCGATGCCTGCGGAGAGTGTCTGGAATGCCGCAAGGTGCTGCACGGCAACCATCCCGATCTTCACGTCATTGAACCGGACGGGGCATCCGTGAAGATTGAGCAGATTCGTCTGCTGCAGCGGGAATTGTCGTATCGCAGCGCCGGAGCGGGCTATAAAGTGTATATTATCCAGGGCGCCGAGACGATGACGACGCAGGCGAGCAACAGCTTGCTCAAATTTCTGGAGGAGCCGCCGTCTCCGGTTGTCGCGATCTTGCTCGCGCCAAGCGCTCAGGCCGTGCTGCCGACGATTCTGTCGCGGACGCAGCTGGTTTCGTTCGTGCCGGGCGACCGTGCGGCGCTGGAGAGCATCCTTGTACAGGAAGGGAAGTCGCCGCTGCTTGCGCGAGCGGCCGTGAACCTGTCTTCCGGGCTGGCCTCCAGCCGTAAATTGGTAGATGAGAATTGGTTTGCAGATATCCGAAACGTAGTGATACAATTAGGCAGGGAGAACCCGTCCCGGTTCACTGCAAGTCTGCTTCATGCGCAGCAGCAGGTGTTTAAGACGGATCTCTCGGAACATGTCGAAATTTTGCTACAGCTGTTAGCTTTGTGGTATAGAGATATGATTTACGCAATGACCGGCCGTCAGAGCCATATGGTGTTCCCGGACCAGAGCGAATGGATTGCCAAGACGGCATGGAGCCGCCCGATCTCGTCCTGGGTCACGGTCATGGAATCCGCGCTGACGGCGGCAAGAAGAATAAAAGCTCACGTAGCGCCGCAATTGGCGCTGGAGCAATTTCTGGTGAACGTGCGGGAGGGATAGATTTGTACGATGTGGTGGGAGTCCGCTTTAAGAAAGCGGGCAAGATCTATTATTTCGATCCCGCCGAGCATCCGGTATCCAAAGATCAGCATGTCATCGTGGAGACGGCGCGAGGCGTAGAATACGGCAAAGTCGTCGTCGGCCCGAAGACGGTAGGAGAAGACGATGTCGTTCTTCCATTGAAGAAAGTCATCCGGATCGCGGGAGACCCCGACGCCAAAGCCGTCGAGGAGAATCGCAACGCAGCTAAGAACGCATTTACCGTTGGACTGCAGAAAATCAAGGATCACGCGCTCAAGATGAAGCTCGTGGACGTGGAATACACGTTTGACCGGAATAAGATCATTTTCTACTTTACGGCGGAAGGTCGAGTTGACTTCCGGGAGCTCGTGAAGGATTTGGCCGGCGTATTTCGAACCCGCATTGAATTGCGGCAGATCGGCGTACGCGACGAGGCCAAGATGCTTGGCGGAATCGGTCCGTGCGGGCGAGTGCTTTGTTGTTCTTCCTGGTTGGGCGATTTTGAGCCGGTCTCGATCAAGATGGCCAAGGATCAGAACCTGTCCCTCAATCCAACGAAGATTTCCGGCTTGTGCGGTCGCCTGATGTGTTGCCTGAAATACGAGCATGACAATTACGAGAGCGCTAAGGAAGAGCTTCCCGCGGTGGGTAAGATGGTCGTGACCTCGATGGGAGAAGGCAAAGTCGTCGGAATCAACCTAGGCTCTCGAAGCGTACACGTTCAGCTGTTCGATATGGGTAAAGTGAAAGAGCTGCCATTTGACGATGTCGTCTTAAAATGACATAATCGGATGCCTTGAGGTGGATATTAGTTCATGAAAGACATTTTCCTTCGCATCGATGAGCTCGAATCGGATTTGGGAAAGGTCCATGCCGACTTCGGAGGACTAAAGCTGAAGATCAAGGAATTGATCGAAGAGAATCAGCGGCTCACAATCGAGAATCAGCAGTTAAGAAAAGTGTTGAAGCGGGAAACGGAATCCGTAGCGGTCACTCAGGAGGCGGCGGACGAACCGGCTGTCGTCGGGAGTGACAAGCCTGCCGTACCTAGCATGGGCGTTGGCGAGGGCTACGACAACTTGGCCCGTCTCTATCATGAAGGCTTTCATATTTGCAACGTGTATTACGGTCATCTGCGGATGGAAGGAGATTGCTTGTTCTGCTTATCCTTCCTAAGCAAATAAACGATTCACAATTAAGCGACGGCCTTCACGGGTTCGTTGCTTTTTTGACGGACATCGGTTTTCGGTGGACGAATGATGGGAGGTTCCCATGCAGGAGCATAAGCTGTTCTTCAAGATATTGTCATACTTTATTTCGCTGCTTATTCCGATCCTGCTGATCGGTTATATTGTCTATGTCAACGTGGACAGACTAATGAACAGGGAAGTGTCGGATCGGCTTCAAGCGAATCTGACCGCGTCCGTCTCGAATATCGACGTCAATCTGGAAATGGTACGAACGACGCATAACAATCTTCTGATTAACGATATTGTACAGCAGCACTTGAAACCGTATTCACTTCAGAATGTTCAGGACAAGATCAGCGTGTCTTCCATCATTCGGACCATTGCGGCCAATCGAAGCACGCTCAGCTCCTTTATCGATACCGTCTTCATGTACAGCGACGAAGACAAAGTATATACCGCCGACGGAGTCGTCGATTTCTCGACGTTCTTCAACAAATTCTACGTGTTCGAGAACTTGCCGGAGGCTTACTGGAAAGATCAGCTGAAGCGGGACAGCATCTTTCAGGTCGTTCCGCCGACGACCGTACGTCTGTCTGTCGATGTGAGCCGCACAGTAATCCCGGAGATAACGACGCAGTACGTTAACGGGCATCTCATCACATCGGTTACGACCATTCCTGTCCGTGCGATATTGAAAGCGTTAACCAGCAACTCGATCTATGACTCGACCTCTTACGTCGTTATGGACTCGGAGAATACGACGATGATGAGCTCGGGAGAGTTGGGCGAGGAGCATATTGCCGAGATCAAGGGAAGCTTCGCACAGGAGGAAGGGCAGATCAGCCAGGTGAAAATGGTGCTCGGAGGAGAGTCCGTGCTGGTCACCCGGATAATTTCTCCTTCCTTCGGCTGGCAGTACTATTCCACGACTCCCGTCAACGCCTTCAATTATGAATCCTCCGGCGTGCTTACGCTGATTTTCTGGATTTGCGTCAGCTTGATTCTGATCGGAATCGTCTTCTCCCTAATCTTCAGCCTTCGGCTGTACAATCCGATTCGCAACATTCGCAGTATTTTGTTGAATGAGCCGAAGCTTGCCGGAAGCCGGGAATCGGACTGGGCCAGAGGAGAATTCGGGGAGATCAGCCGGCGGATTCATGAGCTGATGGAGGAAAAGCTGGACATCTCGGAGCGGCTGCAGCACATCTCCACGGACCGGGTGGAGCAATATTTCCGCGATCTAATTAACGGAAGCCCCCGGACGGACGAGCATACGGTGACGCGGATTATGGCCGACATCGGCTTCGTTCAAGGCCGCTATTTGTGCTGCTGCTTCATGTTCCAATTCCGCGACCGTTTCTACCACGATATTGCAGAAGCGGATCGCGTCATGATTCTGGAGAAATTAAAAATCGTTCTCTTGGGAATTATGAGGAAGTACGTGAACTGCTACCTGGTCGAATGCGAGCACAATCTGTATGTCTGCATGGTTAATCTGCGTACGGATGAAGATCGAGATCAGTTGGACACCGCGCTGAAGACGATTCGCCAGACGTTCGAATACGATATGGTTTATTGCGATCTGCTGATTGGCGTAGGCAATGCCTATGCAGAGACGACGGCCATGTCCTCTTCCTATTCCGAAGCGATCACGTTGCTGGACAATATGCGCTCCCGGCCGGACAATCCGGTGCTGGATGCCGCAGAGCTGGAATTGGGACAGGTCTATTACTATTCGTTCCTCGACGAGACGAAAATTGTGAACGCGCTGAAAATCGGGGAATTCGAGCTGCTGAAGAAGGAGCTGGAGACGATCATCGAGACCAACCGCCAACGAGGCGTTTCGTATTCGAATCTCGGCTCGTTGCTCGCGGCCGTCTATCAGACCGGCTACCGCTACTTGACGGAGCGGAAGCAGGAGGTATTTCGATTCGTAACCGAGCAGCAGCATCAGAAGCTGCTGCAGAAGCATGTCCTGCCTACCGAGTGGCAAGAGCGCACGGATGCGCTCTACTCATTCTTCGCTCGTATCATCGAGGAGACGGCGGTTAAGCAAGAGAGAAGATCGGGTACGGTCGTCGCCTTGATCACGGAATATATTGCTTTGCATTATGCGAAGGATCTTCATCTGGAGATGATCGCCGACGAGATCGGTTTGTCTCCGAAATACGTATCGAGATTGTTTAAGGAAACGACGGGGAGCAGCATTACGGATACGATCAGCTTGACCCGGATCGAGAAAGCCAAGGAATTGCTGCTCGAGACCGAGCTGAAAATCGGGGAAATCGCGGAGATGACCGGAATCAACAGCCGGACGACCTTCTTGCGCCTGTTCAAGAAGCACGAGGGAATCTCTCCGATGGACTACAGGAATGCCCATGGCCGTAGGGAAGACAAGGAAAAGTGACTTTTTGAATCAAGGCGGACAATTGAATCAAGGACCGAAGAGCGGAATAACGGCACACGTTATTCCGTTTTGATTATTCCCGGGGGATACGGGAAGCCATTACGATGAGGTTGCGTCACGATCCATATCTCAACGGGAGGGTAACACATGAGAACGAGAAAGAAAACCTGGTTCACCGGCGGCGCTGCGGCGCTGTCCATTGTTTTATTAGGAGGCTTGCTCGCGGGCTGCAGCGGTTCCGGCAATTCCGAATCCAAGGGCGGCGACGATGCGTTCATGTCCTTGACCTGGATGCGGTATGAACATCCCAGCCAGGCGATTGTAGACGACTCGAAGGCGGTACAAGAAATTCTGAAGAGACAGAATGTAAAGCTCAACCTTCAGAGCGTTCCGCAGAGCAACTATGACGACAAGAAGAAGACGCTTATCGCCACGAACACGATTCCCGACGTTATTCTGGTGAAGCAAGACGACATCCAGAACTACTCGGACACGGGCGTCTTTCTGGACTTGACGTCCTATCTCGACAAGATGCCGAATTTTAAAAAGGTGCTTGAGGATCACCCTGAGGTCAAAAACAACTATATCGACGGCAAGCTGTTCGGCTTCCCGCTCGTCACCAAGTGGGATCTGCAAGCCGGACAGATTCCGATGATCCGCATGGATCTGCTGAAGGCGCAGAACCTCCAGGTTCCGACTACCTATGAAGAGCTGTACGAGACGTTCAAGAAGCTGAAGGAAGTGAATCCGAGCTCCTATCCATTTGCTTCCCGCGCCGCCAACGGCTTGACCGGGACGGAGAATCTGATCAATCCGATCGCATTCGGCTTCGGCAGCGGCTATACGACGAGCAACGGCACGAAAATCTACTACGATCCCGCGACCAAGCGGTATGAGTTCGGTCCTTATTCGGATTCCTTCAAGGAAGCCATGACCTGGTTGCACAAGTTGTATAGCGAGAAGCTGCTGGACCAGGATTACACGACAGCCACTTCGCAAACCTGGCAGGAGAAGCTGAATTCCGGCAAGTCGTTCTATTTCCAGGATAACAACGGCTTCGGCAATACGTTCAACACGATTCTGCAGCAGCAGAATCCCGATGCGAAGTTTGATATGATTCCGGTACTAGCCAGCCCGAGCGGCGTAAAAAGAAATCTGGTGTACAGCCTGGACCATCTGAGCGAGTCGTATGTCATCAGCTCTAAAGTCAAAGATCCGGATAAGGTCATCGCGTTTATCGACTGGATGTACGGGGAAGAGGGCACGAATCTCACCTCCTTGGGCGTAGAGAACGAGGACTATAAGATTGAGAACGGCGAATTCAAGCTGACGGAAGAAACGTTGAACAAGTACAAGGATAAGCCGGTGCCGTATTATGCGATGCAATCCGCTCTGGGCACAGGTTATCTGGGTCTGGCCATTCATTACGACGATCGTCCGAACATTCCGTTCCAAAGCGCCGACGCGCTCGCCTGGAGCGACACGAACCTGAAGAACGTAGAAGCCGGAATCAACGTCCGCTTTACGAACGATCCCCCGTTCAACAAAGAAGAGCGGGAGCGGCTGAAGCAGCTGAGAACGGAGCTTGACTCCTTCATTACGTCCAACATGGATAAGTTCATTATCAAGGATGGAGCGTTGGAGAGCGACTGGGCGGCCTTCGTCGAGCAGTGCAGAGCCAAAGGCGCGGACGAGCTTGTCAAAATCTATAACGATGCCCTTGCGCGCGTTCAATCCTAAATAGAAACGGGGTGCCGCCGCCTCTGGCCTTTGGCGGGAGCGGCGGCTTTTTTCCTAGGAAGGGAGAGAAACCGATGTCTTCTTTAAGTAAACCAGCGGCAACGGGACGGAGCGAAGCATGGCGGAAGATCAGCAAGAGCAAAGCCCTGTATGCGATGTTCGCGTTCCCGTTTCTTTATTTCCTGATCTTTCAGTATGCGCCGATGATCGGCAACTTTATGGCCTTTCAGGAGTTTTCGATTGTTAAAGGTTTTTTCAAAAGCCCCTGGGCGGGAACGAAGTATTTTGAGCAGTTTCTGACAGATACCTATTTCTGGCAGGTGGTACGCAATACCGTTGTCATTAACTTGTATTCGTTGATCTTCTTCTTTCCGGCGCCGATTCTGTTCGCACTTCTGCTGAACGAGCTTCGGGCCAAGCTGTTCAAGCGGTTCATCCAATCCATTACGTATATTCCGCATTTTCTTTCTACCGTCGTCGTGGCGGGCATGCTGGTGAACTTCTTGTCCTCGGACGGCCTGATCAATCAAATTCGGAGCTTGTTCGGAGCGGAATCGATTACGTTCCTCTCCATGCCGGAGTGGTTCCGAACGATCTTCATCGGCTCCGATATCTGGCAGGGACTCGGTTGGGGCTCGATCATTTATTTGGCCGCGCTAACCGGTATCGATCCGCAGCTGTACGAAGCGGCAACGATCGACGGCGCCAGCAGGTGGAAAAAGATGCGTCACATTACAATTCCGGGAATTACGACCGTCATCATGGTCATGCTGCTGCTCTCGCTCGGGCATATGCTATCCGTCGGCTTCGAGAAAATATTGCTGCTGTACAGCGGACCGACTTACGAAACCGCAGACGTGATTCAAACCTATGTGTATCGCAGAGGCTTGATCGACAGCGACTTCAGCTTTGCTTCGGCGGTCGGTATTTTCCAATCGATCCTGTCATTCATCCTGGTCATTACGGCTAACCAGCTGTCGCGCAAGTTCAGCGGCGCCAGACTGTTCTAGAAAGGAGAGAGCTCGGTGACAACCAAGAAAACCTGGTTCGACGGTGTGAATATCGTCATCATGCTGGTCTTGATCGTCATTACGTTGTACCCGCTTTATTATATGGGAATCGTATCCATCAGCGCGGGAGACGCCGTCAGCCGCGGCGAAGTGCTGTGGCTGCCCAAGGATATCAGCTTGCAAGCTTACAAATACGTGTTCGACGACCCCGCAGTTCTGCGGTCTTATGGAAACACCATTCTATATACGTCGCTCGGAACGCTTATCAGCCTAATTTTGACGACCTTATGCGCTTATCCGCTCTCGCGCGGACATTTCTACGGGAAGTCTCTATTTTCCTTGTTCGTTATTTTCACAATGTTCTTCGACGGAGGGCTTATTCCCCGTTACATGGTCGTCAATTCGCTCGGAATGGTCGATACGATCTGGGCGTTGGTCATCCCGACGGCGATCAGCGTATTCAATATGATCCTGATGAGGACATTCTTCGAGCAGATTCCCGAGGCGCTGCATGAATCCGCCACCGTTGACGGAGCCGGAGAGTTCCGTACGCTGCTGCAGATCGTTCTTCCGCTGTCCATGCCGGTAATGGCGACGATGTTCCTGTTCTACGCGGTCGGTCAATGGAACAGCTTCTTCCCGGCGTTGATCTATCTGAACGAGAAGGCGCTGTATCCGTTGCAGATTATTCTGCGCAATATCGTCATTCAAGGGGACATGGCTTCGCAAACGACGCAGATGGGCGCGGATATGGCATCGATGTCGGAGACCATTAAATATGCCGTCGTCTTCGTCGCGATTCTTCCGGTTCTATGCATCTATCCGTTCGTGCAGAAGTACTTCGTGCAGGGCGCGATGCTCGGTTCGGTCAAAGGCTAAGCGGGACGGAGAGGAGAGGCGACAACGATGAATTCTGACAAGCTGAGAGAATCGTTCCGCAATCCGGGCGCGGAGCATCGGTCCGCGCCGTTCTGGGCTTGGAACGACAAGCTGGAGAAGGCGGAAATCGTCCGCCAGATCGAAGGGATGAAGGAACAAGGCGTGGGAGGGTTCTTCATGCACTCCCGCGATGGTCTGGAGACCCGATACATGGGCGAAGAATGGATGGATCATGTCAAGCAAGCGGTACAGACCGCTGCGGATAACGGCATGATCGCCTGGATTTACGATGAGGATCGCTGGCCTTCCGGCTCTGCCGGCGGCATTGTTCCGGCGCAAGGGGACGCCTATCGAGCCAAGGGGCTGACGATCGAGCTGACTCGGGAGGCTCTTGAGGTGGAAGCATCACATGTAGCCCTCTTTCGCGCGGAGATTGACGGCATGGAAATCTACCGAAGCGAGAGGCTGGCATGCAGACCGGGGCTGCGCTATCCAAAGCCGAATGACAACGAGGTACTGCTGGTGTGCCGGGTCGAGGTGGCAGAAGCCTGCGAATGGTTTAACGACGAATCGCCGCATGATAATCTGAATCCCGATTCGGTCAGGCTATTCATCGACACGACCTATGAGGCCTACAAGGAAGCGATCGGAGAGCAGTTCGGCAAGACGGTGGCCGGGGTCTTCACCGATGAGCCCAGCGTAGCCGATCGGCATTGCCGATTTACGGAAGGTCGCGGATGGCTGCCGTGGACTTATTCGTTCCCGGCCTATTATCTCGACAAGCGCGGGTCGGATGTCTTCGATACGCTGCCTTACGTGTTCTTCAACGGAGCTTTGTCGTCTGCGGCTCGTCACGATTATTGGCGAACCGTCTCGGATATGTTCTCCGAATCTTATTCGGGTCAGCTTGGACAGTGGTGCGAGGACAATGGCTTGCTCTTCACCGGGCACTATCTATGGGAGAACAAGCTGGGTGTAGCGACGCGCGTATGCGGGGCGATCATGCCGAATTATCGGTATCAGCACGTTCCCGGCATCGACATTCTGATGGAACAGGTCGATGAGACGATTACCGTTAAGCAATGTACGAGCGTAGCCAATCAGTACGGCCGGAAGCAAGTTATTACCGAAACCTACGGATGCGCCGGATGGGAATTTACCTTCGAGGGTCAGAAGTGGGTCGGCGACTTCCAGTATGTAATGGGCGTTAATCTCCGATCCCAGCACCTGGCCCTGTATTCGATCAAAGGCTGCCGGAAGCGGGATTATCCGCCAGTATTCAATTACAATACGACCTGGTGGAATCGCAATCGCGTAGTGGAGGACTATTTCGCGCGGGTCGGCTCCGTCATGCAGCCGGGAATGGCGGTGCGCGACGTGCTGGTTGTGCATCCGGCGTCCACGGCCTGGGCAAGGCTCGGCGCGAATCCTTACGGCATTCCCGACCGCAACAAGGACCGGGATATTCCCGGCATCAACCAGTATGGGGACGAGTTCAACCGATTCCTGCGCGGACTGCTCGGCGCACACTACGATTTCGATCTGGGCGACGAGACGATCATGGCGGAAGCGGGGCGTGTAGCTCCCGGGCAATTGTACGTCAACCTGGCCGGATACCGTGTGGTAGTCATTCCGGCAATGCAGACGATGCTGAGAAGCACGTATCGGTTGCTGCTCGATTATCTGGAAGCAGGCGGTCAGGTTATCGCCGTGCAGCCTGTGCCCTGCCAGATCGAGGGGCGGGAGGATTCAAGCTGCGAGGAGCTCTTCGCGCACCCGAACCTGAGGCGGGTTCCCAATGCGGAAGCGGTTGTTGGCGCGTTGGAGAGCTGCTTGCCTCGACGAATCAGCCTGACGGGCGATTACATGACCGAGGCGCCCGAGATGCTCTATCTGCTTAAGGAGCTGGAGGATTGCCGCACGCTGTTTGTGGTCAACAACGATCGCGGGAAGTCATTGAACGTGCGGCTGACTGCGGACTTCGAAGGCCGTATAGAGGAATGGAATCCGCTCACAGGAGAAGTTGCTGAAGTGGAGGCGGAATATATCGACGGCAAACTTGTCGTGGATACGGCTTACCCTCCGGCGGGATCGAGGCTGTACGTCATCTTCAAGGAAGGCCAATCCGCGCCGAAGCAGCCGATTCTTGACGACGGAGAGATGGCGCTGAACCCCTTCGCGGTGAAGCTGCATGCTTCTCTAGGTCCCCTGAGTTCCTTCACAAGAACGATGCCGAACGCCCTCGTGTTGGATAAGTGCGCATATCGGCTTGGAGGGCCGGACGGAGCTTGGTCGGAGGAGCTGGAGGTGTGGCAGGCCCAGCGCGAGGTTCGAGATCGCCTCGGAATGAGGCAAGTGTATTACAACGGGCTGCCGCAGCGGTACAAGTGGGCGGATCACCCCCATCCGGGAGATGGAGCCAAGCTTGAGCTGCGTTTTCGCTTCCAGGTTCACGTCCTTCCCGATCAAGAAGTCTATCTGGCTTTGGAAGAAGCCGACCGAATCGAAGTAGAGCTGAACGGCTTGCGCTCCGAGTCGGCGCCGGAAGGCTGGTTCATGGACCGCGCCATTCGACGCGTACGCCTGGAAGGATTGCGGCTTGGCGACAATGAGCTCCTGCTCTCCTGCGATTACCTCAATCGTATGGAGCTGGAGGACTGCTATCTCATCGGAGACTTCGGAGTAAGCCCCGAGCGCGCCATCATTGCGGAGCCCAGTAAGCTTCGCTTCGGAGACTGGGGATTGCAAGGCTATTTTCACTATGCGGGCAGTATGATCTACCACTTCGAATTCGATTGCCGGCTAGAAGAAGGCGAGAGAGCGATCCTTCACATGGGCGAGTACTCCGCAGTGACGCTTGATGTCTCGGTCAATGGGCAGGAGGCTGGCTCCATTCCGTGGCGAGCGGCGAATGGACTGGACGTTACCGCGTTTCTGAAGAACGGCTCGAATCGCATCGATATCGAGGCGGCGGGCAGCCCTCGCAATCTGTTCGGACCTTTCCATCAAGCACGAGGGGCCGTCCCTTCCACAGGCTGGGAATCGTTCCGGGTGGAGGGCGGGGAATACACCCCGGAATACCTCGTTCATCCTTACGGCATTTTACAGACGATTCATATACGCAAGATTTAATAGAGGAGGGAAAGCGATGATTAAGGAAATCAAAGACGGCGTGTGGCCGACCATGCTCACTCCTTATACAGCAGGAGGAGAGGTCGATTACGATGCGCTGGGCCGATTGACGGAGTGGTATATCGCCAGAGGCGTAGACGGCTTGTTCGCCGTCTGTCAGTCCAGCGAGATGTTCAGCCTGAGCCTAGAAGAGAGGGTTCGAATTGCTGCTTTCGTCGTTAAGAAAGCGGCTGGACGTGTTCAGGTAATCGCCTCAGGGCACATTTCCGACAATTTCGAAGACCAAGTGGAAGAATTGAACGCTATAGCCGCAACGGGCATTGACGCATTGGTGCTCATTACGAACCGCTTGGCCGACTCCGGGGATTCGGACGAGCAGTTGAGGGCCAGTCTGAAGCGATTGCTGGACAGGCTGCCGGAAGCTATGCCGCTTGGCTTCTATGAATGTCCTTATCCGTACAAAAGGCTCGTGACGCCGGAGCTTCTCCGCTGGTGCGCGGAGACGGGAAGATTTACCTTCCTCAAGGATACGTGCTGCGATCTTGAAATGCTGAGAAGCCGCATGGAAGCCGTCAAGGGCAGCGGTTTGAAAATTTTTAACGCGAACACGACAACCTTGCTTGATTCGCTGAAATTCGGAATATCCGGATATAGCAGCGTTATGGCCAACTTTCATCCAGAGCTCTATGTCTGGCTGCTGAACCATTGGCAGGAGCGGCCCGAGGAGGCTGAAAAGCTGGTGCCGATTCTGACGATGGCCTCTTGGATCGAGAAGCAGCTCTATCCGATCAACGCCAAATACTATCTGATGCTCGAAGGCGTGCTGCATAATTGCATCGGCCGCACGAAGGACGAACGGGAACTGAGCGCGACCTTCCGCTTGGAGGTTGAACAAGTCCATGAGCTATCCATGAGACTTGCGAAGACTTACTCCATAGATGCTTCCGAAGGGAAGGGCTGAGAAGATGATCTTAAGCGATTTGCGGAGCTTCAGGGACAAGACTGCCCTGTATCCCGCAGCCGTTCGCCAAGCTCTGGAGCTAGTCATGGAGCGGCGGATTCTTGAGAAGGAGCCGGGAAGGTACGAGCTTCAGGGGGAGGAACTCTTCGTGCTCGTGCAGGAGGTGCGAACGCGTCCGGCGCGGGACATTCGCCCCGAGGCGCACAGGACATATGCCGATATTCAACTGGTCATCGAGGGGAAGGAACGAATCGGATATCGCACGCGGGCTGAGGAGGAGCAGATCGTTCAAGACGACCGGGAGGAAAAGGATATCGCCTTCTATTCGGGGCTGGAGGACGAGTCGGAATTGATCTTGAATGCAGGCGACTTTGCCGTGTTCTTCCCAGGCGAGGTTCACCGGCCTTGCGGTGCGGTCGGAGAGGAAAGCGGAGTCAGGAAAGCGGTCGTCAAGCTTCATCGCCGGTTGCTGGAAGCCTGAGGGCAACGAACCTGAGTCAATAGAACCTAAAGGTATAAAAGACCCGTGTCTTGCGCGTTTCCTGATCTGGAATTAGCACAAGACACGGGTCCTCTTGTTTCCTCGGACGATCAGAACTCTACTTGAGATCGGCGGAATACTGCAAGCCCCAGTCCTTGCGGATTCTGTCCATCAGCTGCATAATGTCCAAGGACTCCTGCAACGGCATAACAGGGCTCTCGTTAAGCCCTGCCTGCAAGCACCGGTTGACTTCCTCGATCTCGAAGCTGTAGCCGGAAGAAGCTCGGTCGTCTACGTAGGTTTCGTTCCCTTCTTCGTTTCCGTGCAAGTGGAGAGTAGCGGACTTGGAGTTGAGGAAGAGAGCCGGGATATGAATATATCCCTTCGTTCCGATCAGATAAGCCTCGTTCGGAAGGGCAAGACGTACGGCCCCGTTAAGCAGCGCAGTTTGACCGCCTGGGTAGGTCAACAGAATAGAGTATTGCTCGTCCACTCCGGACGGCCCGATCTGTACGGTGCTTACGGCTTTCGCCGGCTCCGCGCCGAATACCATCGAGGCTAGGGACAGCGGATATATGCCGGCATCCAGGAAGGCCCCTCCGCCCAGCTCCTTGTTAAGCAGACGGCCTTGGGGATCGTAATCGTCGGGAAGCCGGAAGCCGAAGTCCGCTTTGACCTGACGGATTTCGCCGATTCTGCCGGCGTCAATCCATTCTCTAATCTTGCGGAAGACCGGAAGGAACCGCGTCCACATCGCTTCCATAAGAAATTGTTTATGCTCCGCTGCGCAGGCGATCAGCTCTTCCAGCTCGCGCGCGTTCATCGTAAAGGGCTTCTCGCACAGAACGGCTTTTCCGGCGCGCAATGCAATTAGCGCGTTCTCCTTATGATAAGGATGGGGCGTGCCGATGTAGATCGCATCAATCTCGGAATCGCTTACAAGAGCTTCGTAGCTTGCATAAGCGCGCGGAATCTGATGAGTCTGAGCGAACCGATCGGCGCTCTCTTGCGAACGGGAGCCGACTGCAAGCAACTCTCCACCGGTAACATAAGGAAAGTCGGAAACGAAGCTTTTCGAGATGCCCCCCGTGCCCATGACTCCCCATCTGATCTTTTTCATGACATTCCCTCTCCTCGCTATGGATATTGAGTATATCTTGCGAATATCAAGCAGGTCATCCAATCCTTAACGATTGGCATTAAAGCTGGAGTCAGTATAACAGAACGAGAGGACGATTACAGTCCTTTTTCTTGTTCATTGTTTGTTCTTTGTTGTGCTTGCGAAGAGGTTATTTACAATTAAGTCCCAGTCGTGTATTATAGCCGAAATGCGATGACGAGAAGAGTACATAAAGCCACCTCTTTGACAGAGAGCTCCGAGAGCTGAGACGGAGTAAAGAAGGGCTTATGGAAACAAGCCTCCGAGCATCACATCGGAACCGCGTTCGTCTGCGGGGGTGGTGTGACAGGAGCTCCTGTTACAGAGCTAGAGTATAAGCATGTCCTATGCCGTACTCGACGAGGCTGATCCGGTGACGGATTGGCGAATCTGGGGTGGTACCACGATGACGAATCTCGTCCCCAAGACTTCGGTCTTGGGGGTGGGATTTTTTTGTTCCAACGATTATAAGTGAAAAATGGTTAATTCCTACTCAAATGTCTCAGACATAAACGTTGACCGCCATCTCTAAAGACGGCGTTAGCCGTTGTCGAATTATCATCTACGAGAGGGGTAATCGGCATGAAGCTTGAATCGTTGCTGAAGTCGTGGAAGTATCCGACGCTGCTGCTCTTCGGAATCGGTGTTTCCAATGTGAGCGGATGGATTTACTTTATCGCGCTTAATTTAATTGTGCTGGATATGACGCAATCCGTTTTCGCAGTATCAGTTCTGTACGTTCTAAAGCCACTGTCCACGCTGTGTACGAACATATGGTCGGGAAGCTTCATTGACCGCATGAGCAAAAGAAATCTGATGATTTTCCTTGATATGGCGAGGGCGATGTTAATTGCCTTGCTGCCCTTGTTCTCAACGATTTATTACATCTATCTCATCGTTTTCTTTATTAATATGGCAGGGTCCGTCTTCGGGCCGGTGTCCAGCACGTATATTACTCAACTGATGCCCGTTGAACAAAGACGGCGCTTTAACTCCTTGAATGGACTGATCGGGTCCGGCGCATTCCTGATCGGTCCGGCGATTGCCGGATTACTGTTCATGACGGGCACACCTTCTATCGCCATCCTTCTAAATGCGGCAGCCCTTGGCGTGTCGGGAGTGGTGACGATGTTCATGCCCAATCTTGAGCAAACCTCCGGCGGTGTCGCAGATAGCAAAATAACCTGGACACTGATTAAGAAAGATTGGAACGTTGTTCATGGCTTTTACCGTCGGCATAAGTGGGTTATGGTTATTTGTATTCTCTTCAGCAGCGTAACGATTGTTATGGCATCCGCGGTAGACTCCCTGGAGGCGGCATTCGCCACCTTGATACTGGGACTGTCCGAAGGCGACTATGGCATTCTGGTGAGTATCGCAGGCGTGGGAATTGTTATCGGAGCAAGCGTAAATACGTTAATAGTTAACCGCGTCACCACGGATTGGATGATTGTTGGAGGGATTATGGGGATGTGCGGCGGGTACATCGTTTACGCTTTCTCCTCGTCTTTTAATGTCGCGGCCGTGGGCTTTTTTGTCCTCGCTTTTTTTCTGGCTTTCGCCAATACCGGATTTGCGACTTACTATCAAAACCATATTCCAGTTGAGATTATGGGACGCGTAGGCAGTGTAAACGGCTTTATCGAAGCGATTCTCATTGCCGTCACGACCGTCTTATTCGGAATTGCAGCTACAGGGGGTTCTATTCAGACTGTTGTCATCGCCGGCGTATTATGGATGACGGTGCTAGGATTGGCGTTAAGCGTATCTATTTGGCATTCTTTGAAGGGTAATGAAACCGCCCGATAGGTTTGCAACCACTGGTGAATTTGATTAAGCTAGGGTCAGAGGCAGTTGAAGCTATTTCTATTGAAGGTGTGCGATCATGAACGAAGAGCCATATGAGGAATTTCCCCTGCATCCCGGAGAACGGTTGGACGATCTCCTGACGCACGATTTGCAAATTATTCAAAGCCCGGAAGTATTCAGCTTCTCTCTGGATGCGGTTCTGCTGGCCAGGTTCGTCGGCGTGCCGGCGAAGGGGCGCATTCTCGACCTATGCACCGGCAACGGCGTAATCCCGATGCTGCTCACGACGAGAACCGAGGCCGTCATCGACGGGATCGAAATCCAGCCAAGGCTGGCTGATATGGCGCGCAGAAGCGTCGGCCGCAACCGCTTGGAAGATCGAGTAACGATCATCGAGGGCGATCTGCGGGAATGGAAGCCGGAAGGCGAACGATACGATGTCGTTACGGTGAATCCGCCTTACTTGCCGCTTCGCAGCGGGGATTATAAGGAAAATTACCATCAGGCGATGGCCAGGCACGAGATCGGCTGCAAGCTGGAGGATGTGATTGCGGCTTGCGCGCGCTCCGTTCGAATCGGAGGAAGAGTCGCCATGGTTCACAGACCCAGTCGGCTTGTCGATATTCTCGACCTCATGCGCCGTTATCGGTTTGAACCGAAAAGAATCCGTTTCGTGCATCCAAGAAGGGAGTCCGAGGCGAATATGGTATTAATAGAAGGAACGCGTGACGGCAAGCCCGAAGTACGACTGCAGCCGCCGCTTATCGTATACGAGGAAGACGGGGAGTATACCCCCGAGCTGTTGGCGGTATTCTATGGCCGTGCAGCGGAGCTGCCGGACTTCAAGCGACCGAATGGCCGTGAGCCAAGCTCGCCGAAGAAGACTGGAGCAAAGGAGGGGACGGCACAGTGAAGAAGAGCGGGTATCGAGTGGAGCAATCGGACGAAGAGGCTTCCGTACAGCGCAGCTTCTCCGTGCGCGAGGCGCCGGGCACGCTGTATCTGGTCGCCACGCCGATCGGGAATCTGGAGGATATGACCTATCGGGCGATTCGCACTTTAAAGGAAGTGCAGATGATCGCGGCCGAGGATACCCGGCAGACACGCAAGCTGCTGACTCACTTCGACATCCAGAATCGGCTGGTGAGCTATCACGAGCATAATCGGGATGCGAGCGGCCCGGAATTGATCCGGCTGCTGCTGCAGGGACAACACATCGCACTCGTAAGCGATGCGGGCATTCCTGCGATCTCGGATCCCGGCGCGGAGCTTGTACGGGACGCGGTTGCGGCGGGTATTCCCGTCGTACCGATCCCTGGTGCGAATGCGGCTCTGTCCGCGCTGATTATGTCCGGACTTCCGACGGATCGCTTTTTGTTCGTCGGTTTTCCGCCGAGGGAGCGTAAAGGACTTAACAAGCTGCTGGACGGACTGGAGAGGGAAACCGGCACGCTAATTTTTTATGAGTCGCCCCACAGACTTAAGAAAACGCTGGCTATCTTAAGCGAGCGTTGGGGTGAACGGCGGATGGCCATCGTGCGGGAGTTGACCAAGCGGCATGAGGAGGCTGTGAGAGGAACGGTTCAAGCGTGCCTGTCCTATCTTGAACAGAATAAGCCGCTCGGAGAGTGCTGTCTAATAATAGAAGGAACGCGTTCGGAAAACGAGCCTGGGAGCTCCACGAGAGAGCTTTCAACGGAGGCGTGGTGGCAATCGATGACGCTTGCCCGGCATGTTGCCCATTATGAAGGCTTGGGACAAGCTCGCAAAGAGGCGATGAAGTCGGCGGCCGCGGACCGGGGGCTGTCGAAGCGGGATGTCTATCAGGCTTTGCTGGAGCAGAACGGGGAAGATTAAGAAAGGAATACAAAAAAAATCCCTCCCGAGACGAGAAACCGGGAGGGGCAAGGAGTATAAAAAGGTTGGAATTAACAATTATTTGAATGCAATTTTTATTATAAACTATTTTCTCTAATTTGTCACAGGTGAAGGCAAATCCTTCAAACATTCTCTGCAAACAATTTTGCCTTTGAAGTAAGTTACATTCTCCGCGTTGCCGCAGAAGATGCAGGCGGGCTCGTATTTCTTGAGCATGATGCGCTCTCCGTCCACATAGATTTCCAGCGCGTCCTTCTCTCCGATTCCGAGCGTGCGGCGCAGCTCGATCGGAATAACGACACGTCCCAGTTCATCAACTTTACGCACGATACCAGTAGATTTCATCATTTGGCAGTACCCCTCTCGTATAGTAAAAAATAAAAACAACCGGCTCTTGATTAAAGCCTGTCCAAGTTTTCGCCAACATTCGACAAAGTTCTCTTTTTTCCGTTTTCTATCGTACCAACGATTCCCAAAAAAGTCAACCTATCAGCGGGTCTGAAATGGCATAAAATAAATGAAAAATTGCTGAGAATCCTATCCAGTCAAGCGATTGTTAAGCAATTCAAGAGATTGGCGAACGCGAGGCGCAAAGAAAACGTTATTCGACTTTATTCGACAAATGTCGATATAATCGGTCGAATTTGTCGAAAGACGACTAAAATCGAGGTGAGGTTCATGTTGACGAAATTACACGAGGAAAAAGTATTCAAGGATCCGGTGCACAATTCGGTATACGTGCAGGATTTAACCATCTGGAAGCTGATCAATACGTCGGAGTTCCAGCGACTTCGAAGAATCCGTCAATTAGGCACCTCCTATCTTACTTTTCACGGGGCAGAGCACAGTCGTTTCTCCCATTCGCTGGGTGTATATGAAATTACAAGGAAAATCATTTCGCAATTTGAGCGTAATGGATATGTCGATTGGCCGCAAGAGGAAAAATTGCTCAGTCTTTGCGCTTCTTTGTTGCATGATGTCGGACACGGGCCGTTTTCCCACTCTCTGGAGCAAAATTTCGGGCTTGACCACGAACAATGGACCTGCGAGATCGTACTGGGAGCCACCGAAGTCAACCGCGTGCTTCGCGAGGTGGACTCTCTCTTCCCTGAACGGGTTGCAGCGGTCATTCGCAAGAAATACGAGAAGCCGATTGTCGTCAGTCTCGTCTCCAGCCAGCTGGACGCGGACCGCATGGACTACCTGCTGCGGGACGCTTACTTTACCGGGGTCAACTACGGAACATTCGACCTGGATCGCATTCTTCGCGTACTGAGGCCCTATCAAGGGAAAATTGTCGTGAAGGAAAGCGGGATGCATGCCGTGGAAGATTACCTGATGTCCCGATATCAGATGTATTGGCAGGTGTATTTTCACCCTGTGACCCGAAGCTCCGACATTTTGTTGCGACAAATTTTTCGGAGAGCGAGCGAGCTGTACCATGCCGGGTACAAATTCGATTTCCTGCTGCCGCCGCTTCGGGCTCTGCTGTCCGGCTCGCTTACGTTGGGTCAATATTTGAAGCTGGATGAAGCGATGGTCCAGACCGCCTTCGGGCAATGGTCGGAAGAACGGGATGATCTGCTCTCCGACCTCTGCGGCCGCTTCCTGAATCGGCAGCTTTACAAGTACGTTCCGTTGGTCGGCGAAGAGCGGGAATGGCTGGATCACGTACGCCAGGAATGGGAGAGGATCGGACTTCACCCGGACTACCACATGGAGGTCGATACGCCGGAGGATTCCCCCTATGACGTATATCAACCGGGCGCTCTGCCGGATAGTAAAGAGAAGCCTCCCATCCTGCTTCTGGACGAGCAGGAGGAGCTTGCGGAAATCTCCGTCAGATCGGATATTATCCGCTCTATCGCAGGCTTGCACCGAGGAAAGTATTACATCTATTACCCGGCGGAGAAGGTGCTGCCGCTCGCGGATCGGCTCAGTCCCGAAACCCGCAAGAAGCTGTCTATATAATAGAAGAAAATAGTATGGGATGTTTGAATTTACCTATAGAAGGAGACAACTTGCGACATGCTGATCGACACGCACGCTCACCTGGATTCACCCAAGTTCGACAACGACCGCGAGGAGGTCATTGCCCGCGCTCTTGAGGCCGGGATCGATACGATCGTCAATATAGGTTTTAACCGCGAAACGATTCCTTCAACCATGGCGCTGGCGGAGAAATATCCGTATATCTTCGCGGCAGTCGGCTGGCATCCGACCGACGCTGTGGATATGAGGCTGGAGGAGGATCTGGCCTGGATCGAACGGCTTTGCAGTCATCCGAAAGTGGTAGCGATCGGGGAGATCGGGCTGGATTATTATTGGGACACGTCTCCGAAGGAGATTCAGCATACGGTGTTCCGCGAACAGATTCGGCTGGCCAGAAAATTGAACAAGCCGATTGTCATTCACAATCGCGATGCCCATGAGGATGTCGTCAGACTATTGAAGGAGGAGAAGGCCGAAGAGGTGGGAGGCATCATGCATTGCTTCTCGGGCAGCTGGGAGACGGCGAAAAAATGCCTGGATATGAACTTCTATATCTCGTTCGGCGGACCGGTTACCTTCAAGAACGCGAGGGTACCTAAGGAAGTGCTCGAACGTGTTCCGTTGGATCGCATATTGCTGGAAACGGACGCCCCATATTTGGCTCCTCACCCATATCGTGGAAAGCGAAATGAGTCCGCTTACGTTCGCCTGGTTGCTGAGGCTGCAGCTGAAATTAAATCCATATCCGTGGAAGAAATTGAAAAAATAACTAGCGAAAACGGGCGGCGCTGTTTGGGCTTAACGAGATAAACGGAATATTAGGGAGGAAAACGGACTGGTTTGAAGAAAAAACTGGCTTTTAGTCCGTATAATCCTCCCCATTGAAGCGATTTTCCGTGAAAACGGTCAAATTCGTCCAATGCAACGTCTTTACACCTAGATCGTAAAGAGGTTATGATCTTCAACAGAAAGTTTGAATATGACAATCCTTTTCCAGTGCGCTTAATCTTCCGAACGGAAGAGTGGGGGACCCAACGCGGCGACGATGAATTCAGGCGTCCAAAGCGGTCCGAGCAATCTTGGGGTGAATACGGCAAGTGTCAAGACGCGCCTCTATCTGAGTGACTCGTCCTGCCATGCAGCCGTTAGGGCAACTCTCTTTGCCCGAATCCGACAGCTAACCCCGCCAGCGTGATAGAGAGAGGTCAACCTCGTGCCGCAACATTCCAACTTCTTTCTACATGCGGAAGCCACGAACAGATCCTCTGTCTCGGTGGCTTTTTGTGTTGAAAAAAAGGATGCTGAGGCTCGTGCTCTTCAAAAAAGAGCGCGAACAACTGGGGAAGGCGGCCTTTAGCCGACTCAGCCGAAACCGCGAAAATTCGGTCTGAGCAGCGAAGCGTCGTTAACCATTTTGGATTAGTCGCGTCTGACAAAGTATCATGCATTACAGTCGACGGCGGGGCTATGAAGGAGGAACGGGATATGGGCATTATTCCTGTTGAGGGAACCCATGATCAACGACCGACCGGCAAGCTTTTCGCACTGCGTTGGAAGCATGAGCATTTGCGTGCAGCCTTATTAGGCGCAATACTCGTTTTTGCCGTTACCATCATGTTCGTGTCATTGCTGCAGAAGGCGGCGACCAAGAATGTCACAATGGTGGACGGAGGCATCACAACTGTTCTGAAAACCAAGACCTCGAATGTGCTTGGATTTCTGGAAGAGCAGAACATCTTCATCGGGCCGTATGATCGGGTCTCGATGAATGCCACGGACACCCTGCAAGAGGGAAGCCGATTGGTCATTGACCGCGCGGTCAGCGTCAAGATCAAGGCCGATGGACGTGAGCAAATTGCTTATTCGACGGAAGATACCGTTGGGGGAGTCATCGACTCGTTGAACATCAACCTATCCGAGCATGACCGGATCAGTCCGGCATCGGATAAACCCTTGGAGGAGGGGATGACCGTATCGGTCGTCCGGGTGCGTAAAGAAGTCACAGAGACCAAGCATCCGATCGCCTTCAAGATCGTAGAAAAAAACAACGCAGAGCTCGAAGAAGGCAATACAAAAGTCATCTCCGCAGGCAAGAACGGTTTGGTCGTTTTCAAGACCGAGCGCGTCTACGAGGATGGCAAGCTGGTCAGTCAGGAACTGATTGAGAAAACGGTGGCTCAGCCTGCCGTACAGAAGGTCGTAGCCGTAGGCACGAAGAAGAAGGCGGAAGTCGTGACGCTGTCTTACAATGGGGCTCCGTCGGCGGGGGAGGCCAAGGTCGTCAAGCTGAACGGCAAAAGCGTCAAAATAAAGCGGATGCTCAGCAATGTAACGCTGACCGCTTATTCGGCGGGATTCGCTTCTACTGGGAAATCCAAGGGCGACGTAGGCTATGGCGTGACATCGTCAGGCGCCATCGTCAAGGAAGGGCGCACGATCGCGGTCGATCCGAAGGTTATTCCGATCGGCTGGTGGGTATACATCGAAGGCATAGGCTTCCGTAGGGCCGAGGACACCGGCGGTGCGATTAAAGGGAAGAAGATCGACGTCTACTACGATAGCGAAGCGCATGTCAACAAGTTTGGCCTGAAGCGCGGATTTACGGTGTACGTGATCGGTCCGGTCAAGCCGTCCGCAGACTAGTGGGCATCTATTGGCAAGCGATTATATAAGCGTGCAATCGGGAAGGGCCTGCGGGCGCCTTCCCGATTTTTTTGCATTCACCGCTTCCAGGCGAGAGCGACTTGCCGTCTTCTTCAATCTCGTATACGCTTGTAGGAACGGTTTCGTAAAGGCGGAATGAAAACAGATGATTCATGAAATGATTGTCGTGGAAGGAAAGGACGACACGACTGCGGTCCGCAGGGCGGTAGGGGCGGATACGATCGAGACGGGCGGCTCCGCGATTGGAGAGGACGTGCTCAGACGTATTGAGCTCGCCTATGAGCGCAGGGGCGTCATCGTGCTTACCGACCCGGACGCTCCAGGCGAACGCATCCGCAAGATCGTCTCCGAACGTGTGCCGGGCTGCAAGCATGCGTTTCTGACGAAGGACGAAGCGCGTTCGAGCAAAGGAATCGGCGTAGAGCACGCCTCGGATGAAGCGATTCGCCGCGCGCTGGAGCGCGTGAGAGGCCCGGAGACGAACGAGGACAGGGCTTCGGAGATCGAATGGAGCGATCTGCTGCAAGCGGGGCTAATCGTTCATCAGGCCTCGGCGCGCCGCAGAGAGCGGATGGGAGAGCTTCTGGGCATCGGATATGCGAACGGCAAGCAATTTCACAAGAGATGTCTCATGTTCCGGATTACGAAGGCTGAATTTGCAGCCGCTCTGGAGCAGATGGAGCAGGAAGGACGATAGATAATTATGCAAGATATCGCAACTTCAAACCGAACTCGCGAAATTATTCGCAAGCACGGCTTTACGTTTAAGAAAAGCCTGGGCCAGAACTTCCTGATCGACAAGAACGTACTGGATCAGATTATCGCAGCCGCGGAGCTGGACGAGACGCGCGGGGCGCTGGAGGTCGGTCCGGGCATCGGGTCCTTGACCGAACGACTGGCTCATGCCGCAGGCAAGGTTGCAGCGGTCGAGATCGACCGGCGGCTGATTCCGATCCTGCGCGATGTGCTGGCTCCGCACGCCCATGTCAGCATTGTGCAGGGAGACATTCTCAAGACGGATCTGACGCAGCTGTGGAAAGAGCAATTCACCGGTCTCTCCGGCGTGAGCGTCGTGGCTAATCTGCCTTATTACGTAACAACGCCGATTATCATGAAGCTGCTGGAGGAGCATCTGCCCATCGAGAACATCGTAGTTATGGTGCAGAAGGAAGTCGCGCTAAGGATGTCTGCCAAGCCTGGAGGCAAGGATTACGGCAGCTTAAGCATTGCCGTCCAATATTATTGCGAGCCTGAGCTTGTGTGCGTCGTCCCGGGCAAGGCGTTTATTCCCGCCCCAAACGTCGATTCGGCTGTAATCAAGCTGAAGCGCAGATCGGAGCCTGCGGTAAGCGTACCGGATGAGGCGAAGTTTTTCCGCGTGGTTCAGGCTTCCTTCGCTCAGCGTCGGAAGACGCTGTCGAACAACCTGACCGCTCTATCTGGCAAGGAGCGCAAGGGAGAGCTTGCCGACTTGCTCCGGGAGTGCGGGATTCAGCCCGAGCGTCGGGCCGAGACGCTGTCTCTTGAGGAGTTTGCGCGGCTCTGCGAGATGCTGAGCCGGGAAGGTCTGCTCAGTTAGCGGGGATCTGTATCCGGACGCGCACCCATTGCCTCTCCGCCCCATAGGATAGACGAAGAGGTGATTGGCCCATGAAGCAGGGGGATCTAGTCGTACGGAAATCCTATGGCGGGGACGTCTTGTTCCGCGTTGCGGCTTTCACTGCGCAGCAAGCCGTATTGAGAGGGATGGATTACCGCTTGTTGGCCGACGCGCCGGTCGCCGATCTTCGAACGGTACGAAATCCGGACGAGCTCGGAGGGACGCGCCTGGCGCGCATTCAGGCGAATGAATCGCTGCGGCGGATTCGCGAAGAACGGAGCCGTCAAGCCGATCGTGCAGGCTATACGACGGCGCCGGACGATCGTCGTCAACCCTTCTTCGAAATGCCGGGCAAGGTGCTCCATCTGGACGGGGACGCCAATTATTTGAAGAAGAGCATGCAGGTATACGCGCAGCTCAAAGTGCCTGCGGAAGGCATTCATTGCCACGAGTCGCAGATGCCGCATATGCTGCTGCGGATGCTGCCCCAGTTCCAGCCGGACATCGTCGTGATCACAGGTCATGACGGCGTGCTGAAGCAGCGAGAGGACCTTCAGCAATTAAGCAGCTACAAAAACTCCTTGAACTTCGTTCAGGCCGTCAACGTAGCCAGAGAATACGAGCGCAGCCGCGATTCGCTGGTCGTTGTAGCGGGAGCCTGCCAATCTCATTTTGAAGCGCTGCTGCAGGCAGGAGCGAATTTCGCAAGCTCGCCGGGCCGAATCATGATTCATGCGCTAGACCCCGTCTATGTGGCCGTACGGGCGTCTTTTACGCCGTTCCGCGATACGATCAACATTTCCGATGTCATCGCGCATACGATCAGCGGCAGGCAGGGAGTAGGCGGCATTGAAACGATGGGGCGCTATCGGATAGGGGTCCCTAATCTGAAAACGGTGGAGAGCGAACAAAATGTGAACATTTTGTGACGGAAAAAAAGGGGAAAAATGCAGGTTTGTAAAAAGGCCTGTCCCTTCAAGGAAAATGACCGTTGACAGAAAATCAGCATCGTTGTTATAATATTTTGATTCATTTGACACCTCCCCTGATTTTAGATATAATTTACAGGGAAAGAGGTGGTAGTGGATCATGGCTAAAAATGCGCTTCTGGAGATCAAACGAAGCTTGGAACCGCATGTCGGCTCCAAAATCATGCTCCGCGCCAACGGTGGACGACGCAAGACCATCGAACGCACGGGGGTACTGGAAGAAATCTACCCATCGGTTTTCATTGTCAAGCTGGATCAAGAGCAGCACACGTTTAAGCGGGTTTCGTACAGCTATGCCGATATCTTGACCGAATCCGTGGAAGTCATGCTCTGCAATGACGATGGCCAGGTTCGCATCAATTATTTATCGCATTGACACGGTTGAATAGTACGGGCAGCATCGCGCCGGGTTCCCAGCGCTATGCTGCCCGTTTTGCATGCGCGGGGAAAGCCGGAGGCATTCTAACGAGTGCGGGGCCGCATTCGACGACACCTGCGATACAGGAGGCGAAAACTACGATGGGCAGAAGAAGAAGCGTTATGTCGGAGCCATTCAAGGCGGAGCTTGCGAAGGACTTGGGCATCTATGATACGGTCCAGCGCGAGGGCTGGGGAGGCATACGCACGAAAGACGCCGGGAACATGGTCAAGAGGGCGATCGAGATCGCCGAGCAAGCGGCGGCCCGTTCTTCGCGTCCGTAGCCGCCGACTCGAAGGAGAGGGCGAATTCCCGCATGGCTGCGGGGGTTCGCTCTCTTTTCGCATTTGAAGAGTTCCTTTGCTATAATTATGTAAAGGTTCCGAGGGCTGGACACGCCCTCTTCTATGCCGCAACAGACTGTTTATGCTTGGGGAAGTTGGTGAGGATACGTTGTCGAAAATATACGAGAAAGCACCCGCCAAGATTAACCTGGTGCTTGATGTGCTGCGAAAGCGCGAAGACGGCTTCCATGAGGTTGAGATGATCATGACCATGGTCGATCTGGCGGATCGTCTTGAGATGGAGGAGCTTCCGCGGGATCAAATCGTGCTCTCCAGCCAAGTGGGTTTTATTCCCCTCGATGAGAAGAATCTGGCCTTTCAGGCAGCCAGACTGATTAAAGAACGCTACGGAGTCAAGCGCGGCGTCTATATCCACCTGGACAAACAAATTCCGGTAGCCGCCGGGCTGGCTGGGGGCAGCAGCGATGCGGCCGCGACGCTGCGAGGGCTTAATCGGCTGTGGAATCTGGAGCTGCCCACGGCAGAGCTGGAGGAGCTGGGCGCAGAGCTGGGCTCGGATGTGCCCTTCTGCATTCGCGGGGGAACCGCGCTTGCGCGTGGACGCGGCGAGAAGCTGGAGAGTCTTTCTCCTCCGCCGCAGTGCTGGGTGATTCTGGCCAAGCCGCCAATCAACGTCTCCACGGCAGATGTGTACGGCAAGTTTCGTGTAAACGAGTTGAAGGAGCATCCGTCGATCCCGAACATGCTTAGCGCGCTTTCCAGGCAATCCTTCCCGGACATGTGCGCAGAGCTGGGCAATGTGCTGGAGAATGTCACGCTGAACCGCTATCCGGAGGTCAAACAGATTAAGGATTGCATGATCAAGGCGGGAGCGGATGGTGTATTAATGTCCGGGAGCGGCCCTACCGTATTCGGGTTGGTCTCGAAGGAAGTCAAGGTGGCTAGGGTTTATAACGGGCTAAGAGGATTTTGCAAGGAAGTCTATGTGGCAAGAATGTTGACATAATACTTCCCGAAAGGGCAGTTCCTTGTGCTTACCTTGTATAAAACCGTATAAAAGTGTTATGATACAGGTAAATTATTCGGATTTGGACGGGAGAGGGGAACGTGAAGAAATTGAAACGGAGCGCCAGGCTCGTGGAGATGACGCAGTATTTATTGGCCCGTCCCCATACGTTAATTTCCCTAACAGCTTTCGCGGAGCGGTATCAGTCGGCCAAGTCGTCTATTAGCGAGGATTTGGCGATTATTAAAGAAGTATTCGAGGACGAAGGCATCGGAGAGTTGAATACGCTTGCCGGAGCGGCCGGCGGCGTACGATTCGTGCCGAAGTGCCGCAAGGATCAGGCTCTGGAGCGCATGGGCTTGATTTGCCGCGAGCTGGAACAGCCGGATCGGCTGCTGCCGGGCGGGTACTTGTATATGACGGATTTGCTGGGACAGCCCTCGCTGATGCAAGAGGTGGGGCGGATGTTCGCTTCGGCGTTCGCCGATCGCAATATCGACGTCATCATGACCGTAGAGACGAAGGGCATCCCCCTTGCGCATGCGACCGCGCAGTATTTGAATTTGCCGGTCGTTATCGTGCGCAGGGATCACAAGGTGACCGAGGGCTCCGCGGTAAGTATCAACTACGTTTCCGGCTCGACCAAGCGAATTCAGACGATGTCTCTGGCGCGCAGGGCGCTGAAGGAAGAGTCGCGTGTGCTCATCATCGACGACTTTATGAAGGCGGGCGGCACGATTCAGGGAATGGTCGATCTGCTGTACGAATTCCGGGCCGTCGTCGCGGGGGTCGGCGTATTCGCGGAATCCGGCGAGGTCGATAACGAGGAGCGGCTGCTGCATGATTACGTCTCGTTGGCCCGCTTGACGGAAGTTGATCTGAAGACGCGTCAAATCAAGGTTCAGCCAGGCAACTTTTTCTACTAGAAGGAGGACGTTACAACATGGCTCTTAAAATTGTCTCCACCACCGAGGCTCCGGCAGCTATCGGACCTTATGCGCAAGCCGTGCGCACAGGAAATATGCTGTACACTTCGGGACAAATTCCACTGACTCCGGCAGGCGAACTGGTCGTCGGAACCATTCAGGAACAGACCCATCAGGTACTGGCTAACCTGAAGGCTGTTCTGGCTGCTGAGGGCGCCGGATTCCAGGATGTCATTAAGACGACCGTGTTTCTGAAGGACATGAATCAGTTTGCGGACTTCAATACGGTCTATGCTTCATACTTCGGGGCGCATACGCCTGCACGGTCGACTGTCGAAGTTGCTCGACTGCCAAAGGATGTTTTTGTCGAAATAGAATTGATCGCGGCGATCCCTGTCGAAACTGTAAAGAATTAAAAATTTATTTGATTTTTAGCAATAGTTTTTCCATATTTAAGAAGGAATCTGCACGATTTTGTGGAATATTACACCAAGTCTTTCTGATGGGACAAAGGTGGTGAACACAAGGTGCAAATTACAGACGTACGACTCCGCCGCGTCAATTCGGAGGGGCGCATGAAGGCCATTGCTTCGATCACCATCGATAACGAATTCGTGGTACACGACATTCGCGTCATTGACGGGAACAATGGCATGTTCGTCGCTATGCCGAGTAAGCGGACCCCGGATGGCGAGTTTCGGGACATTGCTCATCCAATTTCTTCCGGAACGCGCGAGAAAATTCAAGCCGCAGTGCTGGCTGAATATGAGCGGGCTGCGCAAGATGAAGAAGTTATGGTTGAAGGGGCTTAATAGTGAATGCCTAGAGAAGAGAGCCTTAATCAGGCTCTCTTTTCATTTGTGTTAGAATAAGCTATGATGCTGGAGAAAGTATGAAAGCGGATTGGAAGAAAGGGGTTTACTCAACCGATGAAAAAAATGGCGATCGTGCTTGCTGCGGGACAGGGCAAGCGTATGAAGTCGAAGCTATATAAAGTTTTGCATGCCGTATGCGGCAAGCCGATGGTAGAGCATGTGCTGGATGCTGTAAAAGGAGCCTCTTGCGAGCGTTCGGTCGTAATTGTGGGACATGGGGCCGAGGCGGTTCAAGAAAAGCTTGGAGAGCAGGTGGAGTATGCCCGTCAGGAAGAGCAATTAGGTACTGGCCATGCGGTTCTGCAAGCGGCCCCGTTGCTGAAGGACGAGGAGGGGGTAACGATCGTGATCTGTGGCGATACGCCGCTCGTCAGATCGGAAACCTTGCAGGCGATGATCGGCCTCCATACGAGCCAGGGGGCGGCGGCGACGATACTGACAGCCGAGCTGGCGGAGCCTTCCGGCTATGGGAGAATCGTGAGAGGCGCGGACGGCGGAGCGGAGCGGATCGTGGAGCATAAAGATTGCTCGGCCGAAGAGGCGGCGATTAAGGAAATCAATACGGGAACGTATTGCTTCGACAATCGCAAGCTCTTTCAGGCCTTGGAGCACGTAACGAACAACAATGCCCAGGGCGAGTATTACTTGACCGATGTGATTGCCATCCTGAGAAAGGAAGGCCATACGGTCGCGGCCTATCTTGCGCCTGATTCATCCGAGGCAATCGGGGTAAATGATCGTATCGCCTTAGGCGAGGCTGAGAAATTCATGCGCACCAGAATCATGACGCGGCACCAGATTAACGGCGTAACTCTGATCGATCCGGCTAACACCTATATCGAGAGCGATGTCACTATCGGTGCGGATACAATTGTATACCCCGGCACCTATCTTCGAGGACGTACCGCGATCGGATCGGACTGCGTCATCGGTCCGGCATCCGATCTTACCGATACGGTCGTAGGAGACGGTTCTGCGTTGCGTCAGACCGTTGCCGAAGGCGCCATGCTCGGGGAAGCTTGCAATGTCGGCCCCTTCGCATACCTGCGTCCCGGAACGAAGCTGGGCAGCCGCGTCAAGGTCGGCGATTTCGTTGAGATTAAGAACGCGACAATCGGAGAAGATAGCAAGGTGCCTCATCTGAGCTACATCGGAGACGCCGTCATCGGCTCCGGAGTCAACTTCGGCTGCGGTGCGATTACGGCCAACTACGATGGATATAATAAGTCAATCACCGAGATTGGCGACAATGCCTTCATCGGCAGCAATGCCAATCTGATCGCACCGATCAAGATCGGCACCGGAGCCTACGTCGTGGCGGGCTCTACGGTCACGCACGATGTGGCGGAGAACGATCTCGCGATCGCCCGCGAACGGCAGGTCAACAAGCCGGGCTATGCAGAGAGAATCCGTGCACAAGCACGGGCTAAGAAAGCCAAAGTCACCGAATAAACAAAGGCGGTAATGCGCAATGGCCTATTCGGATCCAACGCTTAAGCTCTTTTCCTGCAGCTCTAATCCCAAGCTGGCTCAGTCGATCGCCGGCCATATCGGAGTCGAGCTGGGCAATGCCATCATGAATCGGTTCAGCGATGGGGAGATTCATATTCAGCTGGAAGACAGCGTCAGGGGAAGCGATGTATACGTCATTCAGTCCACATCCGCTCCCGTGAACGATCATCTAATCGAGCTGCTCGTCATGGTGGATGCCCTTAAACGGGCTTCCGCCAAGACGATCAATGTGGTCATGCCTTATTATGGCTATGCCAGACAGGACCGAAAGGCCCGTTCCCGAGATCCGATTACCGCCAAGCTGGTCGCGAATCTGATCGAGACCGCAGGGGCGCACCGTGTAATCGCTATGGATCTGCACGCGATGCAAATTCAGGGCTTCTTCGACATTCCCGTCGATCATTTGCTCGGCGTGCCGATTCTCGGAGATTATTTCCAGAGCAAGAGGTTAGCCTCGCCTGTCGTCGTGTCGCCGGATCACGGCGGGGTCGTTCGCGCCCGCAGGCTAGCAGATACCCTTCAAGCGCCGCTTGCGATCATCGATAAGCGTCGTCCGGAGCCAGGAGTCGTCGAGGTGATGAATATTATCGGGGACGTATCCGGCAGAACGGCGATCCTGATCGACGACATTATCGATACCGCGGGCACAATCGCTCTTGCGGCGAATGCGCTCACCCAGGCCGGAGCCGGAGCGATCTATGCTTGCTGCACGCACCCGGTGCTGTCCGGGCCGGCCATCGAACGTCTGCACTCGGCGCCCCTGGTGGAGATCGTTGTGACGGACACGATTCCGCTTAAGATGCCTTGCGGTACCGATAAGGTGAAGGTATTGTCCGTTGCTCCCCTTATGGCAGAAGCGATCGTCCGGGTGCATGAGCAACGGTCATTGAGCGATCTGTTCGAGCCCCATGTTTAATGCGTCTCCCCCTGGGGTAAAACAAGGCTATACCTTTTGAGGGGGGATCAAGCATGAGCGCGACACTTCAAGCGCATTCGCGAGAAGTTTCAACTAAGGGTCAACTGAGGAATATTCGGAATTCGGGGAAGGTTCCCGGAGTGGTCTATGGCAAGGGAATGGACACGCCTGCCATGATTACGATAGACGCCAAGGCATTATCGGCTATGCTGAGAAGCTCTCCGTATGCCGTTATGGATATGGAGGTACCCGGGGCGGGGAAGCAGCCTGTCATGCTCTCTGAGCTTCAGAGAGACCCGATTTCCCGCGAGGTCATGCATGTTGATTTTCGCAGAATCGACATGAATAAGAAGATCTCGACCTCTGCGCGGCTAGAGGTGACCGGAGTATCCCCCGGGGAGAAGGAAGGCGGCATGCTTCAGGTTGTTCTTCACGAGATCGGCATCGAGTGTTATCCGAAGGATATTCCCGAAGCCGTTACAGCCGATGTGAGCGCGCTGGAGATGGGCGAGCATCTGACTGTCGGCGATCTGGCGCTGCCCAGCGGCGTTGTCGCGACGCAAGAGCCGGATGCGATTGTGGTGGCTGTGCTGGCTCCGCAGAAAGAGCGCACCGAAGAGGAGCTTGAAGCGATGCAGGACGAGGCAGAGGAAGATCGCAAGCATTCGGAGGCTGCGCTGGCTGTGGAGAAGGATTGAAGCGGGCAGTTGAGTGGGTTGGAATAGAAAAGGCCGCGCGGCTGCGCGGCCTTTATTTTATGTTAGAATCGTGTTGAGAGAAACAACCGTTTAATAACCGGGTCTGGACACGAAGGTAAATTGTTTGCGATTGTAGAAAATGTTGTTGACCTGAACGAATTCTTTGCCATAATATTCGATGAACCCGATGTCACTATGCCGTCTCCCGCAATAAATTTGCACGGGGACTTGCGAACACATATGATCCAGGAAGTGTTGATCGTCGTAGATCATCTGGCCGTTCATGTACACATCAATTCACCCCTCTTTCTCTTTAAGTTCTGTATCCTTTAGGACACGCGAGGACTGGCATTCGTTGCATGAGGGAAATAATTATTTTTAGAAATTGTCGAAGGAGAGATACGCGCTAATGCGATGGATTGTCGGATTGGGAAACCCGGGCTCCGCTTATGTCCATACAAGGCATAACGCCGGATTCAAGGTTATTGACGAATTGGCCCGTCGAATGGGCGTAGAGGTTGGAACGAATAAATGCAAAGCTTTAATCGGAGAAGGACGAATCGGAAGCGAGAAGGTCGCGCTTCTGAAGCCGATGACGTACATGAACCTGTCGGGAGAATCTCTCCGAGCCTTTATGGACTACTACAAGGCGGATATAGCGGATTTGATCGTCGTATATGACGATCTGGACACCGAGGTAGGCCGAATCAGGCTGAGGTATCAGGGAAGCCCTGGCGGGCACAACGGCATCAAGTCTATTATTCAGCATCTGGGCACCCAAACCTTTAACCGGGTTCGCGTGGGCATCTCCAGGCCGCAGCAGGGCATGGTGATCTCCGATTACGTGCTCTCGGCCTTCGCCAAGTCGGAGCAGGAAAGCCTTCAGAGCTCCATCCAGGAGGCCTGCGACGCGATCGAGTTCGCGCTGGGCAACACGTTCGAGCAAACGATGGCCAAATATAACGGAAAAGGGTAATACGCTTAAAACGCGGGGGCGCGGGGCATACTGGGGAGAAGATGCGGCAAGCGCCGCATAAGCCAACCCCAGGAGGCATACATATGGCTGTGAACTATATTTGCCGGCATTGCTCCATGCCGCTCGGAAAGTTCGAGAATACGGAGGTTCCGGAATATCGGCTCGGCTTGCAATTCTTGACCCCCGAAGAGCGAAAGCGTATAATAGCGTATAATTCCAACGGGGACGTGACTGTAAGGGTCATCTGCGATTATTGCAGCCAGACTCTGGAGGCGCATCCCGAGCTGGCGTTGCTGTCTAATCCGCTGCAATAAGCGCCGCGAGCCTCACGTTCCGACATCCTCCAGGAGTCCTTGGCTTGTGCCGGGGCTTTTTTCTTGATTTTGCGGAACGGATGTAAGCATGATTCTATATACTGGCTTCGACGATCCGGCGGCATCTCGCGCACGGGCGCGCCGGACGGACGAAGCGTTGGTCTTGAGAGGGGAAATGCCATGAAGCCGCTAATCCAATCGCTAGTTATGGATCCGGATCTTATTAGCGTTATCCAAGGGCTGAAGGGCGGAATGCGGGAACAGCTTGTCGCAGGCTTGTCCGGCTCTGCGCGTCAAGCGGCTATTGCCGGAATCTACCGGGAAATCAAGCGTCCGATTCTTGTTGTGACCCACAACATGTTCTCCGCCCAGAAAATCGCCGACGATCTGCAGGAATGTCTATCTCCGGACGAAGTGTTGCTCTATCCCGCGAATGAGCTCATTGCGGCCGAGACGGCGATCTCTAGTCCGGAGACATCCGCGCGTCGATTGGATGCCGTGCTGAAGCTTGCCGAAGGCTTCCGCGGCGTTATTGTCGTGCCGTTCGCCGGGTTTCGCAGATTTTTGCCCGACCTGAAGACGATGTCCGAAGCGCATATCGAGCTTCGCGTCGGCGAGCATCTGCCTATGGATCAGTTTCTGCGAAGAATGATCGAGCTAGGGTATGAGCGGGTCGACCGAGTGGAGCAGAAGGGTCACCTGAGCGTGCGGGGGGGCATTGTCGATTTCTTCCCGTTGGCCTCTGCGAACGCCTATCGCGTAGAGTGGTTCGATGACGAGGTCGACTCTATTCGCACGTTCGATCCCGCCGATCAGCGCTCGATTGACAAGCTGGACGCCTACACGGTACAGCCAAGCCGGGAATGGATCGCCGTAGAACGGAGATTTCAGAACGCGGCCCAGCATGCCAGCGATCTGCTGGATAAGCAACTGGAGAAAATGACCGATCGGCAGGCCAAGGAACGGTTAAGCTCCGAGATTTCCCGGGAAATCGAGCTTTTGCGCCAAAATGTTTATTTTCCCGAAATTTACAAGTATATTTCATTGCTGTATCCCGAGCGCCAGACGCTGCTCGATTATATGCCTAAGGATACGATTATTCTGATGGACGAACCGAACAGGCTGGCCGAAACCGCGCGCCAGCTGGAGCGCGACGAGTCGGAATGGACGACCCATCTGCTGCAGCAGGGCAAGTCGCTGCCGGGATTCGTGCTGGCTGTGTCCGCTGAACAGGCGCTCTATCCAAAGGGCTTCCAAATGCTGTACCTTTCCTTGTTCGTACGTCAAATCCCGCATACTCAGCCGCAGAATATCCTTAACTTCGTCTGCCGCTCGATGCAAAATTTTCACGGGCAGATGAACGTATTAAAGGCCGAGACGGAGCGCTGGCGCAAGAGCGGCATTCGCATTCTCATGCTTGCGGGCAATTCGGAGCGGGCCGATCGAATGAGGCGCGTGCTTGAGGATTATCAGATCGAACCGCCGGAGATTCTGCAAGGCAATCTGCAGAGTGGATTTGAGTTGCCTTCGATCAAGCTGGTTGTCATCACGGAAGGCGAGATGTTCACTCAGAAGCAGCGCAAGGCTAGACGGGTTGACCGTCATCTTGACAATGCCGAGCGCATTAAAAGCTATACTGAGCTCAAGGTGGGCGACTACGTCGTACATCAGAATCACGGCATCGGGAAATATCTTGGCATCGGGACGCTGGAAGTCGGCGGCATTCATAAAGATTACCTGCATATCGTCTACGCGGCAGGAGATCGGCTGTCGGTGCCCGTTGAGCAATTCGACCTGATTCAGAAGTATGTCGGGAATGAAGACAAGGAGCCGAAGATCAGCAAGCTGGGCGGAGCGGAATGGAACCGGGCAAAGTCCAAGGTCCGTTCATCCGTGCAGGATATCGCCGACGACTTGATCAAGCTGTATGCCGAGCGGCAAGCGACGACGGGATTCGGCTTCGGCGACGATACGCCATACCAGCAAGAGTTCGAGGAGATGTTCCCTTACGAGGAGACGGCCGATCAGCTTCGCGCCATACGCGAGATCAAGAAGGATATGCAGCTTCCTCGCCCTATGGATCGTCTTCTGTGCGGAGATGTGGGGTACGGCAAGACGGAGGTCGCCATTCGCGCTGCCTTCAAGGCGGCGATCGAAGGCAAGCAGGTGGCGCTCCTCGTGCCGACGACCATTCTCGCGCAGCAGCACTATGAGACCTTCCGCGAGCGCTTCTCGGGCTACCCGTTCAACATCAAAGTGCTGAGCCGGTTCCGTAGCCGCAAGGAGCAGACTGAGACGACCAAGGGCTTGAAGGCCGGCACGGTTGATGTCGTGATCGGGACCCATCGGCTCTTGTCCCAGGATATTCTGTTCAAGGATCTGGGCTTGCTCATTGTCGACGAGGAGCAGCGCTTCGGCGTGACTCACAAAGAGAAGCTGAAAAAAATAAAGACGAATGTAGACGTTCTGACGTTGACGGCGACGCCGATTCCGCGAACCCTCCACATGTCCATGCTGGGAGTGCGCGATCTGTCGGTCATCGAAACGCCGCCGGAAAATCGCTTTCCTGTTCAAACCTATGTCGTCGAGTACAGCGCAACGCTTATTCGCGAGGCTGTGGAGCGCGAATTGGCTAGGAACGGGCAGGTCTATTATTTGTTCAACCGCGTGCAGGGCATCTATCAGATGGCCGAGCAGATTACCGCTCTCGTCCCGGAAGCCCGCGTAGCCGTCGCTCATGGGCAGATGACCGAGCAGGAGCTGGAGCGCACTATTCTGGATTTTCTTGACGGGGAATATGACGTGCTTGTCAGTACGAGCATCATCGAGACCGGGGTCGACATTCCCAACGTGAATACTTTGCTTGTGCACGACGCTGACAAGATGGGGCTTTCCCAGCTGTATCAGCTGAGAGGCCGGGTAGGGCGCTCCAACCGGATTGCCTACGCGTATTTCACTTACCAGCGGGATAAGGTGTTGACGGAGATCGCGGAGAAACGTCTTCAATCGATCAAGGAATTCACCGAGCTGGGCTCCGGCTTCAAGATCGCCATGCGGGATCTGTCGATTCGCGGGGCGGGCAATCTGCTTGGCGCGGAGCAGCACGGCTTTATCGCTTCGGTCGGCTTTGATCTGTATTCCCAGATGCTCGCAGAGGAAATCCAGAGCCGCAAGCTGCAGATGGGCGGAGAGGCGCAGCCGCCTCAGCCGGTCAATACGCAGCTCGATTTGGGCGTAGACGCTTATCTGCCGCCGGAATATATATACGACAGCATTCAGAAGATCGAAATCTACAAGAAGGTCGCGACAGCGGCTTCCCTCGCGGATGTCGAAGATTTGCTGGAGGAGCTGATCGATCGTTTCGGAGAGCCGCCTAAAGCCGTACTCAATCTGATGGCGGTCGCGCGCTTGAAGGTGTACGGGCGTTTCTATGGCATTGAGTCGATGATTCGCCGCGGGGACGATTTGACGTTAAAGCTGGAAGAGCGTCAGCGTGCCGAGGTAGACGAGAAAAAGCTGAAGCTGCTTGAAGCCAAATTCCAGGGACGAATGAGCGCTGCCCTTGGGGAGGCACAGCCCCTAATTCGTTTCAAGGTGCGGGGGCTCGATGAGAACGCTTTATTGGCGCTTGCAGAGGATTTTCTGGTACAATACAGAGAAGCTACAAAATTGAAGGGGGAACTACAGGATGTTGCACCATAAGGGCATGCCGTATCGCCGGTTGGCGCTGTTGGCCTTGGCGGCGGTCATGCTTGTCGCATTGATCTCCGGCTGCGGCAAGAAAGACAAAGCGACCGTAATCGCCACCTATAACGGAGGGGAAGTTACGGACAAGGATTTCGACAAGTACATTGCTTTTCAAGCAACGATTCTAGGCAACCAGATGGCTATGTATGCTTCGATTCCGCAAATTAAGGAGCAGATCATCAAGCAGTACATCGTCAGCAAGGTTCTAGTTAAAGACATATCGGCAGAAGACAAGGACAAAGCCAAGACCGCGACAGATACGTTCAAGACACAGCTGGAGCAAGCCAGAAATACGAACCCCGATCTGAAGAAGCAGATGGATACCGACAACCTTTCCGTCAAAGAGGCCATTGCCTTCTATCAAGAGACGGTCGAGTTCCAATCGGTGTTCGCGGCCAAGACCGAGGAGTTTAAGGGCAAGGTAACCGATGAGGAAATCAAAACGATATTCGACAAGGCGCCTTCCGACTACAACGTGGTGACGGTACGCCATATTCTGATCGGCACGAATGATCCGAATACGGGAGCCGAGCTCAAGTCGGAAGAGGAAGCGCTGAAGACGGCCGAGGAAGTCAAGTCCAAGCTGGAGGCCGGCGGGGATTGGACTGCTCTTGCTAAGGAGTATTCGACGGACGAAGGCTCCAAGGAAAACGGCGGTTTGTACGAGAAGCAGGTCGCCAAGGGCTGGGTAGCGGAATTCAAGGAAGCGGCGAACACGCAACCGATCGGCGCGATCGGGGCGCCGGTTAAGACCCAGTTCGGCTATCATGTCATGAAGGTTGAAAGCCGCGAAGAAGCTACGTCTGCGGACAAGCTTTCGGATGCAGCCAAAGACTTGATCAAGGAAGAGCTTGCCTCGACAAAATTGAACGAATTTTTGACTGCGGAGCAGGACAAGCTGGGCATCAAGATTACGCTGCCGGAAGAGCCGTCGCCTAGCGCCTCCGGTTCTCCGAGCGCATCGCCGTCAGCGTCCCCTTCGGCATCTGCGTCGCCAAGCGCATCGCCGTCGGCATCGGCTGCGAAATAACAAACGAATAGCCTGACCAAGACGCTTGTGCGAACTCCGATCGAGACTCTGTCGGAGGGTTCGCGCAAGCGTCTTTTTTTCGTTAACGGACCAAGTAGATCAGAAGATCCGTAAGGATTAAGCCATTAGAAAAGCTTTGCCATTTCTTGAGCTTTTATGATTGCAGCTTCCTTAATTGCTTCTGCTTGATGTGGAACAGCTAATACACCTTCGATAAAGATACCTTGGAAAGAAGCAACACCAACATACTGCATGAAATTTCTAAGCGTGCTATGACCACTCTCAAAAGAGGCAAAAGGCCCTTCTGAGTAAAAGCCCCCGCTGGCCTGAACATGCACTGCCTTTTTGTTTGTCAGAAGTCCAATAACACCTGTTTCTGTATGTTGCACTGCTTTGCCTTCAAGGCAAATGGCGTCAATATAGGCTTTTACAACGGGCGGATAGGACAGGTTCCACAAGGGTGAAACAAAAACATATTTATCTGCTTTGGAAAATTGCGTTGCCAACTCCTCCATACGAGCCAATTTTGCTTGCTCGGAAACAGTCAATTCTTCAAAAGGTTTGCCAACCATAAGTTTTTCTCGAGCATTTAATACATCGCTATCGATATAAGGAATATCCATCTTAAACAAGTCCAAATGTACGATCTCGTCACTTGGGTTCGTTTCCTTGTAGCAATTGATAAACTCTTTACCAACGGCCATACTATAAGAAGAACCGTTATCTTGCGGATGCGCTGTGATGAACAAAACTGTAGCCATTAAACTATTCCCTCCAAATGGTTTGTTCGATTCTATCGAGAAGTATCGACAAACACAATCTAGCATATCTATATATGACAACTATATGGCATAGTTGTTTAACGAATTAAATAAATTTAGGGATGATAAGAATGAAAATCGATCGATTATTATCCATCGTCATGCTATTGTTGGAAAGCGACAGAGTGAGTACCTCAAAGCTAGCAAAGATGTTTGAGGTTTCAACGCGAACGATTTTCCGCGATATAGAAGTCATCAATAAAGCGGGGATTCCCATTGTTTCATACCCTGGCAATCATGGCGGTATTGGTATAATGGAGAATTATAAAATAAAAAAGAAGCTGTTTACGAGTTCTGACATTAATACGCTCTTGATCGGTTTAAACAGCATTCAATCTTCCATGTCTAGCGATGAAATTCACCAAACAATCACCAAGATAAAAGGAATGCTCTCTGAAGAAGATGTTCGAGATTTCGATAATCAAGTCATAGTGGACAACAGCCCCTGGTATGGACTGAAATATCCAAAGCCTAACTTTGACGAAATGAACAGCGCAATAAAAGAGAGGCGCTTACTTTCTTTTAAGTATGCAGATCAAAATGGCATGCGCACGGAACGCGTAATCGAACCCTATCGTTTAATAATGAAGGACACGAATTGGTATCTTCAGGGCTTTTGTACAACGAAGGAAGCCTTTAGGACATTCCGACTGACCAGAATTTCCTTTTTAAGGGTCCTTGATAAGCATTTTATTCCTAGAGAATTCAAGTCTGCATTGGAAGCAAAATCCGAAAGAGAAACGATCACCATCAAGCTCTTGGTTAACGAATCATTATTAGATATTATGACCGAATACTGTGGCAAGGATTGCATTAAAGCTTATGATTCGAAGCATTGGATGGTTGACTTTCCTTTTATTGAAGATGACCATGGGTATGGTTTTCTCCTTCGGTTTGGAGAAAAATGTATTTGTGTTGAGCCTGAACATGTTCGAATTGAAGTGATTAGGAGAATTAAGTATTTGCAAGCTGCGTATCAAATCGAGTAGAGGTCTTCATCCTTTAATTTTTCAAATGTACTCAACGCTTACACTTGTTGAGTACATTTTTTTGTGCTTAAAATATATGACACAATGTTGCCGCTTATTTCTCAACACCGGAGTTATTTCCACATTTGAGTTATATTATATGACATAGAATACACAAAATTAAGTTTACGGTTTGTTTTTTATAAATTATGTAAGATATATTGACATAAAATCTACACGAACCATATAATGTTAATTATCGAACGGTTGAGCCCAGTAGAGAGCAAAACGTTCGGATATAGAGAGAAACCAATACAAAGGATCGGGGAGTGGAAGGATGAGGAAGGGAAACGGGTTGAAAGGGTTCGTAATCGCAGTGACGGCAAGTCTGGTGCTGGCAGGATGCGGGGGCAACGACAAGGAATCGGGCGGAGCCTCGCCCTCCTCGCCGGCGTCGTCAGGAGCGGAGTCTTCGGCCCCGGCATCGTCGGCAGCGGGAAGCGGGGATAAGGTAAAGGTCGGAATCCTGCATTCCTTAAGCGGGACGATGTCGATCTCGGAAGTGACGGTGAAGAATTCCGAGCTGATGGCGATCAAGGAAATCAACGCCAAGGGCGGCGTGCTCGGCAAGCAGATCGAAGCTGTAGTCGAGGACGGCGCATCGGATTGGCCCACGTTCGCCGAGAAGGCCCGCAAGCTGATCTCGGAGGATAAAGTCGCCACCGTATTCGGCGGATGGACGTCCGCCAGCCGGAAGGCGATGCTTCCCGTATTCGAGGAGCTGAACGGCTTGCTCTGGTACCCGGTGCAATATGAAGGCCTGGAGTCTTCTCCGAACATCTTCTATACGGGAGCCACCACGAACCAGCAAATCATCCCTTCCATCGATTTCTTGCTTGAGAAAGGCAAGAAAAAAGTATTCCTGCTGGGCTCGGACTACGTCTTCCCGAGAACGGCAAACAAGATAATCAAAGCGCAGCTTGCGGCCAACGGCGGCGAGACGGTCGCCGAGGAGTACACGCCGCTCGGGCATACCGACTATACGACGATCATTGCCAAGATCAAGGAAGCGAAGCCGGACGTTGTCTACAATACGCTGAACGGAGACAGCAATGTCGCCTTCTTCAAGCAGTTGAAGGACGCGGGCCTTACGGCCGCCGACCTGATGACGGTCTCGGTGTCTGTCGCCGAGGAAGAAGTGAAGGGCATCGGGCCCGAATATTTGGTCGGTCACCTCGTCGCCTGGGATTACTATCAGACGACGGATACGCCGGAAAATAAGGTGTTCGTCGAGAATTTCAAGAAAGAGTACGGAGCGGATAGCGTGACGAGCGATCCGATGGAAGCGGGGTATGTCGCGGTCTATCTGTGGGCGGCGGCAGCCGAGAAGGCCGGCTCCTTCGACGTAGACAAGGTGAAGGAAGCGGCCAAGGGGATTGAATTTAACGCCCCGGAAGGCAAGGTTACGATTGACGGGGACAATCAGCACATCTACAAGACGGTTCGGATCGGCGAGATTAAAGCCGACGGTCAAATTGTGGAGCTATGGAATTCCGGCGAGCCCGTAAAGCCCGACCCTTATCTGAAAACCTATGATTGGGCCAAAGGACTGAGCGAATAAAGAAGAGAGTCGGTTGCGGCCGGAAAGGGGAAGTGTTCGGCGGAAGCCGGAGCTTCCCCTCGCTTCTCCGAAGCGGCGGCAACGAGAGCGGGAGGCAACGCCATGGAAATCTGGATATCCCAAGTGTTTAACGGACTAAGCGTCAGCTCCATTCTTCTGCTGATCGCGCTCGGCTTGGCCATTACGTTCGGTCTGATGAAAGTCATCAACATGGCCCATGGGGAGTTTATCATGATCGGCGCTTACGGGGCGTATATGACCCAGCAAATCTTCAAGGCCGCTCTGCCGCAGAACGTGTTTGACGCCTATTTTCCCGTGGCGATTGCCGTCAGCTTCATTCTGGCCTTCGCCATAGGCTATCTGCTGGAGGTAACGCTGATTCGCTTTCTATACGATCGGCCGCTGGACAGCTTGCTCGCGACCTGGGGAGTCGGGCTGATGCTTCAGCAGCTTGCGCGGACGATTTTTGGAGCGCCCAACGTTGCCGTGGCGAGTCCTTCCTGGCTGAACGACGGGCTGACGCTTATCCCCGGCGTCGTGCTTCCCTATAAGCGGTTGTTCATCCTCGCGCTCGTCGCGATTTGCCTGATCGCCATGTATCTGTATATTTATCGCAGCAACGCCGGGAGGCGGATGCGGGCTGTCATGCAAAACCGGGACATGGCGGCCTGCCTCGGCATCTCGACAAGGCGGGTGGATGCGTTCACCTTCGCAATCGGGTCCGGCATCGCCGGCATTGCGGGCTGCGCTCTGACGCTCATCGGCCCCATCGGCCCGTCTATCGGCACTTATTATATCGTTGACGCGTTCATGGTCGTTGTCCTGGGCGGCGTCGGCAAACTGATCGGCACGGTTGCGGGGGCGTCGGGCATTGGCCTGTTCAACACAATGTTCGAATGGTGGACGGACGCCTCGTTGGGCAAGGTGCTTGTATTTCTCGGCATTGTCGCCTTCCTGCAATGGAGGCCGATGGGAATGTTCGCGGTTCGAACCCGTTCCCTGGATTGATGTCTGATTCTCGCAAGGAAGAAGGTGACCGCAGTGCAGCTTGCGTCTTACTTGTCGCGCCGGGTCTGGCTGCTGCTCGGCTATGCGGCCGCTTCGGCCGTTCTGTTCTCGGCGCCGCTTTATTTAAGCGATTTTCGATTAAACCTGCTGGCCAAGTGTCTGGCTTTCGCCATCGTGGCGCTCGGGTTGGATCTCCTGTGGGGCTACACCGGAATTTTGAGTCTGGGTCACGGGGTATTTTTCGGGCTCGGAGCTTACGCGATGGCGATGCATCTGAAGCTCGTCTCCAGCGGTTCTCGGCTTCCCGACTTTATGGATTGGATGGGCTTGAAGCAGCTTCCCTGGTTTTGGGAGCCCTTCAAGAGCTTTCTCTTCGCAGCGCTGATGGGCATAGCTGTTCCCGCCCTGCTGGCGCTGGTGCTCGGTTTCTTTACCTTCCGGAACCGCATCCGGGGAGTTTACTTTACGATTCTTACCCAGGCGCTCGTAATCATTACCGTTACGCTGTTCGTGGGGCAGCAAGCCTATACGGGAGGCACGAACGGGTTAACGGGGTTTACGACAATGTTCGGCTACAGCCTGAAATCCGATATGGCGAAGACGGTGCTCTACCTGGCTACGGTCGCAGCGCTGCTCGCCGCCTTCCTCTTGTGTAGGCTGCTGGTCAAGAGCCGCTTCGGCAAGGTGCTGAGAGCGATCCGGGACGGGGAGAATCGGACGCGGTTTCTCGGCTACGATCCATCCCGATATCAGATGACGGCGTTCGCCGTATCGGCGGGGCTGGCGGGACTCGCGGGCATGCTCTTCGTGCTCCATGTCGGCATTATCTCTCCGACGATGATGGCTATCGTGCCTTCGATCGAGCTGGTATTGCTCGTGGCCCTTGGAGGCCGCGGCACGCTGATCGGGGCGATTATCGGAGCGGTCATCATGACGCAAGGGAAAAGCGAGCTCAGCGCGACCTATCCGGATTTCTGGCTATTCTTTCTCGGAGCATTGTTTATCGCGGTCACGGTGTTCATGCCCGGCGGCATTGTCGGTCTGATCCGGCAATTGCGCCAAAAGATTCTAAGGAGGCGAAGCGAGAATGAAATCCAGGTCCATTCTGTCGTGTCAGAAGGTAACGGTGTCGTTTGACGGCTTCAGGGCGGTTCAGGAAATGAGCATGGAGCTGGCTCCCGGAGAGCTGCGGTTTCTGATCGGACCTAACGGAGCAGGGAAAACGACGATGCTGGATGCGATATGCGGCAAGGTGAAGCCGGTTGGAGGAAGCGTGGAATTCAACGGCCGCAGAGGCAAGGTCGATGTCACCCGGCGTAAGGAGCATGAGATCGCGCAGCTCGGCATCGGCCGGAAATTCCAGACGCCGTCTATCTTCTCCGGCTTAACGGTCGAGGAGAATCTGGAAATTGCCATGTCGCAAAACCGGAGCGTGTGGGCCGCCTTGCGGGCTTCGATGAAGCCGCGGGACCGGGAGCGAATCGATGCGGAATTGGCGTTAATCGGGTTAAGCCATAAGCGGCAGCTGCGCGCAGGTCTGCTCTCTCATGGAGAGAAGCAGTGGCTGGAGATCGGAATGATGCTGCTGCAGGAGCCTGAAATATTGCTGCTGGATGAGCCGGTGGCGGGAATGACGGACAAGGAAACGGAGAAAACGGGCGAGCTGCTGCAGGAAATCGTCCGCAAGCGAACGGTTGTCGTGGTCGAGCATGACATGGAATTCGTGCGAAACTTCGCCAGCAAAGTAACCGTTATGCACGAAGGGAAGCTGCTGAAGGAAGGAACCATGGACGAGGTGCAGCGGGACGACCGGGTCGCGGAGGTGTATCTGGGCAGAAAAAGGCGGGATTACGATGTTGTCAGTTCAACGGCTTGAAGCGGGCTACGGAGAAAGCGTCATTCTCCGGGACGTATCGCTTGCGGTGGAGCCTGGTCAGGTGGTGTGCCTGATGGGACGCAACGGGGTAGGGAAGTCGACTTTGGTGAAGAGCGTCATGGGGCTGCTTAAGGCGCGGCAAGGCCGGGTGATCTTCAAGGGCGAGGATGTGACGAAGCGGGCTTCGGGGGATCGGGCCAAAAGAGGGATCGGGTACGTCCCGCAGGGGAGGGAGATTTTCCCGCAGCTGTCGGTGTACGAGAATCTGAGAATCGGAATGGAGGCCCATCGCAGTTCGGCTCAGCGTCGAAGCAAGGAAATTCCCGCCGAGGCCATCGACAGGTTTCCGGTTCTGCCGACCTTCTACAAGCGTCGGGGGGGCGATCTGAGCGGAGGCCAGCAGCAGCAGCTCGCTTTCGCCCGGGCGCTGATCTCGGAGCCCGAGCTGCTCGTCCTTGACGAGCCTACCGAGGGCATTCAGCCCTCTATCGTCGACGATATCCAGGAGGTCATCCGTTCAATCCGGGACGAAGGCAAGACGGCGATTCTGCTGGTGGAGCAGAGCCTTGACTTCGTTCGCAGCGTCGGGGATTACTTCTATATCATGGAGAAGGGAACGATTGTCTGGCAGGGCGCCCGAGAAGATCTGGACAATCCGGCGGTGCTCAAGCATTTGACCTTATAAGTACGGAAGAGTGCCATGCCTGGGCATCGCTGCAACTGACGGCGGCGTCCGGGCGATTTTCTATTTGACTCGATATGTTTAAACGGACGAAATGTTGGGTATCCGACAAGTAAGCGGAGCTGTCTGCCTCGCCGAAGAACGGAAATCCGGGCAACACAGGGAGAACGGGCGGATGAGTTCGAAAATCGCCAAAAGCCGGCTCGAATCGCGGATTTCACGCGCTTAGCGCACCCGTATCGGCGGAAGCGGGACTGGCGGAAAGAGGAAATCGGCCCCACAGACATGCTAAAATAAGCTAAGAGTGAACGAGAACCTGAGGTCTCGTCCCACCCACCCCGCCGGTGCAGGGGGTATCCCTTCCGTATGGAGAATTACACCAGCCGAGGGCGAACGCATAAGAAAATGGGAGAGGTTGAATACTATCCTTACGATTCGATGACACCTTTTTCCGATTGTTAAAGCGTTCGTCATACAGGTCGGCCAGTCATTCGCGCCGGCAGCAGCAGAGCGAATACACCAATGAAAGTGGGGCAACACGAGCTATGAAAGCAACCGGAATTGTACGCCGCATCGACGACCTCGGACGAGTCGTCATACCCAAGGAAATCCGCCGCACGCTTCGCATCCGCGAAGGAGATCCGCTTGAAATTTTCGTGGATCGCGACGGTGAAGTTATCCTCAAAAAATATTCCCCGATCGGCGAGCTGGGCGACTTTGCCAAGGAGTACGCGGAATCCCTCTACGAAAGCACGGGCCACATCGCGTTAATCTCCGACCGCGACACCTTTATCGCCGTTGCGGGAGCCTCGAAGAAGGAATATTTGGACAAGCCGATCGGCAGCTTGCTGGAAGGCTGCATGGAAAACCGCAAGATCTTGCTGGAGACCCAAACGGGAAGCTACGAGGTTCAGCGGGACGTGAGCGAGACGCTGGGCTCGATTGCCGCGGCGCCTATTGTAGCCGGAGGAGACCCCATCGGTACAGTCATTCTGCTGAGCAAGGAAGACTCTGTCAGCATGGGGGCAATGGAAAGCAAGATGGTCGAGACGGCGGCGGGTTTCCTGGCCAAGCAAATGGAGCAATAAGACGGCATACCGATATCGTTCAAGGCAGAAGCTTTCCGGACAGCAAGCCGCTTGTTCGCCGGAGAGCTTTTTTGCTTGCTGTCTTTGGATTATAATCGTAGAACGGGTAGTGTACCGGATGGGCAAGTGAAGCCCGGAGCGATCGGGAACGGAATGGGGAATGGAAGGCGATGCGAGTCCAGTATGACGCAGGAACCGGAGATCCCGGGAAAAAGGCGCTCTGGCAAGGGGCGGCTCTCCTTGGCGGAGCGGCGCTGCTGTCCAAGCTGATCGGCACCCTGCAGAAAATTCCGCTGCAAAATATAGCCGGAGACGAAGTGTTCGGTCTGTACAGCGCCGTATATGCTCTGGCGGTCATGTGGATGACGCTGGCAGCGGCGGGGATACCGGTAGCCGTGAGCGTTCTGGTGGCCGAGAGAACGGCCCAAGGCGACGAGCAAGGCGCGCGTCGGGTGCTGCGCTGGGCGCTCCTGCTGCTGATCGGCAGCGGCTTGGCGATGTTCGGATTGCTGTGGGCCGGCGCAGACGTTTTCGCCCGCTGGATGGGGCAGGAATCGGCGGCTGCCGCGATTCGCATGTCATCGCTCGCGCTGCTGTTCGCGCCGGCAACTGCGGTTCTTAGAGGCGACAGCCAGGGCAGAATGAATATGCTTCGACCGGCCGTCTCCCAGCTTGTCGAGCAAACCGCACGGGTGGCCTTCATGCTCGGGGCTTTGCTGCTGGCTGTAGATGCGGCATGGTCGCCTTCGTCCACGGCGGCAGCCGTGCATGGAGGGTTGGCGGCCGGCGCGCTTGCGGGTCTGGCCGTTATGCTGATCTTTGCGGCAAGAGCGGGCGAGCGCCGTCCCCTCTCGCTGAGCGCGGTCGGGCTGAGGAAAAACTACGCGGAAGGCGGGACGGTCCGCCCCGCCGTACGTCCGGTGACCTTGCCGGAAAGCCGGCCGGCGCTGGTCAAGAAAATCGTAAGGGTCGCCATCCCCGTCGCCGTTGCCTCGGTAGTAGCGCCGTTGTTCGGCCTGATCGACGCTTTCTCCATTCCGCGCTTATTACAGGAGGATGGAGGGGAAGGCGCTTGGACGATGACGCAATTCGGCGTCTATAATCGCGGCGTGGCGCTGCTTCAATTAATCATTATGGGGGCGGCGGGCGCCGCTGCCGCCATCGTGCCTGCGCTGACGACGGACCGTGCGCGCGGAGACGATGGCGCTTTCGTCTCGCGGGCCGTGTTCGCGATGCGGTTCGCCTGGTGGCTGGGCTGCGCCGCAGCCGTAGGGCTTGCGCTGCTCGCAGGGCCGATTAACACTGCGTTGTTCGGCGATGACAGCGGAACCGCCGCGATGGCGCTCGTTGCCTTGGCGGCGGCGGGCGGCACGCTCCAGGCGGTCAGCGCCGCGCTGCTGCAGGGGATGGGCGCGATGCGAGCGCCCGCCGTCAATCTGGCCGCCGCCGCGCTGTTCAAGCTGTCGTTGAACGTCGCGCTTGTGCCCGCTTACGGCATCGAAGGCGCCGCCGCCGCGATGGCGGCCGCCTACGCCATTGCTGCGCTGCTCAACGCGCTGTCCTTGCGCCAGCGCGTGCGCCTGCCTGCCCCGCGCGCGCAGCTCGCGTGGCGCTCCGGCGCTGCGCTGGCCGCGATGGCGGCTGCGGTCGCGCTGGCCGCGCTC
>NZ_JBHSED010000013.1:0-173099 GCF_042651945.1 Cohnella boryungensis
TTCTTGCTGGTTTGCCTTCCGACGACCGAAGCCGTCTTCCGACGTTTTTGTTTCTTACGCTCAATGTTCAGTTTTCAAAGAACCATTCGGTGTTTCTTTTGTTTCGCTTGTCGTGCGCCCTCAAGAGGCGACCTGACTAATATATCATAGCCTAGCAACACAATGCAACACCTTTTTATACTTTTTTTCTTTCCACGTAGATATTCCTCTCTTCCGACTGCTTGCCGGGGAATCGGCACTTTCTGCATTAGATGAAGAAATAAATCATCTGCATAAATAAAGAAGCTGCAAACCATTCTCTCTTGTCATCGCCATCGCGATGATTTACGATAAGTTTAATTGCAAGTAATCTTATCTACATTTAGGTGTTTGCACATGCAAGAAATTCCTATGAGATATGTTAAAGCAAACCAGGCGGGGATTGTCCTCTTCGTCGTGCTCGCCTTTCTCGTTCATCAGCCTTGGATTCTAGCCGCATTGTGGCTCGTCCAGGTAGCCGGCTTGCTTAGCGAAGGCCGCCTTAACCTTTTTGTCCGTATAGCCAAGCTTGCGTTGAAGAACAAAGGAGAGGAAACGCAAGCGATAGAGCTGCAGCGCTTCAACAATGTGCTTGCGGTTCTTTTTCTCACACTTGCTCTCGTGTCTTTCGCCTTGGGCTGGCAGATTGTCGGACATGCCTTCTCTGCTATGCTGCTGCTGGCGGCCAGCGCCGCATTGCTGGGATTTTGCATCGGGTGCACGCTGTACTTCTGGGTTAAACAAATTCGCGCGGGGAGAATTGGAAGAAAGAAGGCCTGATGTGGAAAAGCTGTTTCGAGCTGAATCAACGATTGGACAACGCCAACAGCAAGACATCGCCGTGCACTTCTCCGGAGCTGCCTCGGATACAGAGAAGACTTGCCCTGATATCCGCCTTGCGGGGCTCGATTGCAACCTAATCACGCCAGTCAGCGTCTGCATCAGTATCAAAGACGAGGAGAGATGACGATGAGGAAGCGACTGCGGCTCTTGGCGCTAACCGCCCTTGCAGCGTTTGTTCTGTCCGGGTGCGCATCCAGCCCAAGCTCGAACCCTGCGCCGACTAAAGCTAAGCTCGTTATTCAAATCAGCAAGACTGAACCGGACGGAACTACCTACCAACGCTACAAAACCATTGAGGACGCCTCCGTCGTCGCGGAAATTCGTTCCGTTCTCATCAAAGCGGACGAAAGCCGCAGCAGCGCATCGATGTCGCGCGCATCGGATCGCAAGCTCGAAATCATGAATGCCGGTCCGACTGTCGCTTCGGAGATCCAGGTCTACGGAATATGGTTTTCACCCGAGGGAAAGCTTATTGAAGTCGTAATGGAATCCGGTCAAGGCGGTTACATCCAGTTGAATCCCGATGACAGCAAAAAAATTCGTTCCATCCTGTAAAGGACCGATCCGTCTTATTAAATATAATTAAATCAATATATAACCATGCCATTCTTGATGTTCAACTGACGGACACCTTCGCGCTTCGACTGAAGCGCGTCTCTTAACCCCGGCGTATAGATAAAGGCGAGTCCGTTGCCGGACTCGCCTTGTTCGCTATTTAGTTGCCGCGTTCCAGCAGCCGCGCCAATTCCTCTTCGTCCTCAAGCACGGGAATCCCCAAGTCGCGCGCCTTCGTCAGCTTGCTCCCCGCGCTTTCTCCGGCAATGACCAGGTCGGTTTTCTTGGATACGCTGCCCGCGATTTTCGCGCCCAGCGCCTCCAGCTTCTTCGCCGCTTCGTCTCGCGACATCAGAGACAGCGTACCGGTCAAAACGACGGTTTTGCCGAACAATGGATGATCCGAGCTTGCGCTTGCCGCAGCCGGTGCAGCCGCCTGCGGATTTACGCCCAGCTCGCGCATCCGTGAGATACTGGCTTGGTTGAGCGGATCGCGGAAATAGTGGTGAATGCTCTCCGCCACGATTCCTCCCACATCAGGCAGTCCGATCAGCTCATCAACCTCGGCCGCCATAATTCGGTCCAGCTCTCCATAATGCTCGGCTAGCATCTTCGTCGTCGCTTTCCCGGTATTCGGAATGCCCAGCGCATTCAGGAAAGAGGCAAGCCCACGCGACTTGGACCGCTCCAACGCGGCAAGCAAATTGCCGGCCTTCTTCTCCCCGAATCGCTGCAGCTTGACGAGATCGTCCAGAAGCAAGCTATACAGATCCGCAGGCTCCCGAACGTTAAGCTCCTCGTAGAGCTGCTCTGCCGTCTTGCCGCTGAACGTCTCGATGTCCATGCAATCGCGCGAAGCGAAATGCGTGATGCGCCCGATAATCTGCGGCTTGCAGCCCAGTCGGTTGTTGCAGAACAAGTGGGCGCCGCGCATCTCCAGCGGCGCTCCGCAGCCCGGACACACGACGGGGGCCTCAATCGGGCCGCCGGTCTCGTCGTCGGCTTTGCCGAGAATTTCCGGAATCACATCATTCGAACGGCGGATGAATACCCGTGTTCCCAGCGCATGCAACAGATTTTTACGCTCGATATCGCCGATATTGTTCAAAGTACAGTTCTGCACCGTAACGCCGGCAAGCTCTACCGGCTCGACCCGGGCCAACGGCGTCACTTTGCCCGTACGGCCAAGTTCCCAAGAGACCGATTCAAGCACCGTTGTCGTTTCCTCCGCTTCGAACTTGAATGCGACTGCCCATCGAGGGAATTTATCCGTATAGCCGAGCGCCTCTCTCGTCCGCATATCGGTCAGCTTGACGACCGCTCCGTCGATCAAGTAATCCAGACTACTTCTCTTGGCGACGATGGTCTCCAGCTCTTCCACCAGCTCCTCGATCGTTGAATGGTAGGCGACATAAGGATTGACCGGAAGCTTGTTCTCGCGCAGGAACGCCATCATCTCGCGATGATTGGCGAACGAGATGCCCGCTGAATAACCGACGTTATAGAAAAACGCGTCAAGCTTGCGGGATGCGGTCACCTTCGGATCCAGATTGCGGAGAGCGCCCGCGGCCCCGTTCCGAGCATTCTTGAGCGGCTCCGCCGCAGTCTGATTGTACGCCTCAAGGACGGATAAACGCATGAAGCCTTCTCCTTGAACCTCTATCGCGCCTCCGCGATATCCAATCGACAGCGGAACGGTGCGAATGGTCTTCACCTGGGCCAATATTCCTTCGCCGACCTCCCCGTTACCACGCGTGGCCGCTTGCGCGAGCTGCCCCCCGTCATACGTCAGATTCAAAGAAAGACCGTCGAACTTCAGCTCCACGACGTACTCCGGGGGCGGAAGCGGCTGCTCCGGGTTTTTGGCGTTATAATCCGCGATCAGCTTGTTCACCCTTGCCGACCATGCCGTTAGATCCTCAAGATTCTGAGCCTTATCCAAGCTCCACAGCCGGGTAAGGTGCCGATGAGGCTCGAAGCCCTTCAGAATCTCTCCTCCGACTCTGCGGCTTGGAGAATCGGGCAATATCGCCCCGCTCTCCGCTTCCAGCTTCGTCAATTCATCGTACAGCGCATCGTATTCCTTGTCGCTGATCGTAGGATTGTCTTCTGTATAATAGCGATGGCCATGCTCGTTCAGCTCCTTGACGAGCTCCTGCATGCGTTCCATAATACGGCTCTGAGACACAGCTCTCAACCTCACTTGTTCGATAATGGCGGACTTTTCCCTAAGTCTATTTCAGCGCGCGAACGGTTGTCAAATCAAGCCTTGTCCGCTCGTCACAATTCCGGTTTGTTTCATCCTTCGCTCCGCCCGTTTAATAAGGGAATAGTCACATTACTAGGAGGTGGGGGAAATGGACAAGCTTCGTTACTACGTCTCCGTATCGGCCGGTATCGTGGGCACCGAGCCTGCATTGACGGATCAGTTGACCGTGCTGGCAACGGATGAGGAACGAAACCATTTAATCGCCCTGTTGGAAAAGGAGCGTAAAGCGCTGGAATCGACTTACGTTCGCGCGCCTATCCCTTACAAATCTGCGGATCATGATTCCGCAACCAACCGATACAATGACAGTATGATCGAAATTTACAGGTTTATATATCGAATCGGCACCATCGAGACCAAACGCCATATCGAGTATATGGATATTCTAAGGGAGCTCCGAACGCCGGATTATCGTCACCCCGGCTACTAAAGCAAGGATACTCCCGGCTCCAGCCGGTCATAACATGCACAAAGGGTTGGACGCCAGAAACGGCAGTCCAACCCTTTTATACGTTTATACTTTAGTTACCGGAGCAAACGCCGCCAGCAGCCGCTTTACCCCGGTAGGCGCCGGGAACGCAATCTGCAGCTCGGCGTCGTTGCCTGTCCCCTTCACGGAAACGACTGTTCCGACTCCCCATTTGGCATGCTGGACCTTGTCGCCCGCCACGATTGCCATGCCGTCGCCGACAGGCTTGGCCGCCGACGGCGTCTGCGCCTGAGGCCGGGCCGCGGAGCTGCCCGTCATATTCGTCGGAGCTACGGTCGGGCGTGCCCCCAAGCTCGACGGCGGATATCCGCCGTTTCCATTCCCGTAGGACGGGCCGCGCGACGAGCCGTAGCCCCCTGAGCCCGATCGCGAGCCGTAGCTTCCATAGGATCCGGAGCGTCCCCCGCTTGCAGGCTGAACCGCTTCCTTGAGCTCTGTAGGAATTTCCCCCAGAAACCGGGAAGGAGGATTGGAGCTTGTCCTCCCGTATAGCAGCCTCATTCGCGCGCAAGTGAGGTACAGCTTCTTCTCCGCTCTCGTGATGCCGACATAGGCCAGCCGTCTCTCTTCTTCCATTTCCTCATTGTCCATCAGCGAACGGCTTCCCGGGAAAACCCCATCCTCCATACCGATAATGAACACGACAGGAAACTCCAGCCCTTTGGCGCTGTGCATCGTCATCAGAACGACCGCATCGCCGCCCTCTTCCTCGTCATCCATCGAATCGATATCTGCGACAAGCGCCAGCTCCGTCAGGAACGACAGCAACGACTTGTCCTCGTTGCGCTTCTCGAATTCCTGCGTAACCGACAGAAACTCGTCGATATTTTCGAGACGGGATTTCGATTCGAGCGTATTCTCGCGCTGAAGCTCAAGCCGATACTCGGTCAGCTCAAGCATCTTTTCCGTCAGCTCGGTGACCGACAGATAGTCGACCATGGCAGTCAGATTGCGTATAAGCTCGCGGAACCCGGACAACGCAGCTTTGGCGCGCCCTTGAATGTCCAGATGATAAAGTCCGTCGCCCAGCAGGCCGTCGCCTTCATTCAGGAAGCGTAGAATAGAAACGCCCTTCCTCGACGCCTCCTCCTGCACCCGCGCCATCGTCGTGTCGCCAAGCCCTCGCTTCGGAACGTTCACGATCCGCAGCAGGCTGTTATCGTCGTCCGGGTTGGAGATCAGCCGCAAGTACGACAAGATATCCTTGATTTCTTTGCGATCGTAGAACTTGATGCCTCCGACGATCTGGTACGGAATCTCGGATTTGATCAGAATTTCCTCCATTACCCGGGATTGCGCATTCGTTCGGTACAGGATGGCATGATCGCCGTATCGGTAAGAGGCCTGACGATTTTTACGAATTTCCCCGGCGACGAAGTACCCTTCCTCATGCTCGGAATCGCCTTGGTACAGCGTAATCTTGTCCCCGCCGGACTGATCGGTCCAGAGGTTCTTGGCTTTGCGGCCCAGGTTGTTCTTGATCACGGCATTCGCGGCATCCAAAATGTTCGAGGTCGATCGATAATTCTGTTCCAGCAAAATGCTGCACGCCTCGGGGTAATCCGCCTCGAAGTTCAGAATGTTCGTAATATCCGCGCCTCGCCAGCGGTAAATCGATTGGTCGCTGTCCCCAACGACGCAAATATTGTGATGCTTCTCGGCCAGCATTTTGCACAGCGTGTACTGCGCTTTATTCGTATCCTGGTATTCGTCGACGTGAATATATTTGAATTTGTTCTGATAGGAGTCCAGCACTTGCGGATCGTCCTTAAACAATTGAATGGTCAGCAGAATGAGATCGTCGAAATCCAGCGAATTGTTCGCTTTAAGCCTGCGCTGATATTGCGTATACACCTTGGCAACCAGAGATTGAAAATAATCGCCTTGCCGCTGCTCGTATTGCGCCGGGGACAGCAGCTCGTTCTTCGCTCCCCCGATGGCCGCTTGAATCGCCTTCGGCTCGAACTTCTTCGTGTCGATGTTGTTATCCTTCATCACGTTGCGAATGACGGATAGCTGGTCGGTGGAATCGAGAATGCTGAAGTTCGTGCCATATCCGATCCGCTCGATATCCCGGCGCAGAATACGCACGCACATCGAGTGAAACGTGCTGACCCAGATATCCTTGCCTGACGGACCGACGAGCTTGGCCACCCGCTCTTGCATCTCCCTGGCCGCCTTGTTCGTGAACGTAATCGCCAGAATACTCCACGGCGCAGCCAATCGCTTGGAAATCAGATACGCAATGCGATGCGTCAGCACGCGCGTCTTGCCGCTTCCCGCTCCGGCCATAATCAGCAGAGGCCCTTCGGTGGTGACAGCCGCTTCCTTCTGTCTCGGATTTAACTTGTTAATAGAGTCGTCAATTTGGATGGAATGGGCTTGATCCCGTTCAAAAAACATGCGTTTACCCCTTTACCGCTTGGTTGACCGCACTTACCGTAGCAAGCGCGGCATCCAGATTTTCGTATATCGCGTTGCCTACGACTACGGTGTCTGCAAAGCAAGCGGCCATCGCCGCACGCTCGGGGCTGTTGATGCCGCCGCCGTAGAACAGATGCGCTTGCTGCAGGCTGTTTTTAATCGTGCTCAGCAAATCCATATCCCCGAAGGTTCCGCTATATTCTACATAAAGCACAGGCACGTTCCAGAGTCGGTCCGCCACCTGGCTGTAAGCCACCGCCTCGCCAATGGACAACGAGGCATTCGCCCCGGTTAATCGGGCGACCGTCGAGTCCGGATTCAGCACAAGGTAAGCCTCGCCTGCGATCGACTCCCACGGAAGCAAATGTCCGAAGTCTCTCAGCGCCTCAGCGTGACGGCCGATAAGCCATTCCGCACGATTCGTGTTTAAGACGCTTGGGATAAAATAACCGTCGAAGCCCGGAACGCCGCACGCGGGATCGGACAGCTCGAAGGCGCAGGGAACCTCGTATCTGCGAATGCGCGACATCAAGTCTACCGTATTGTCGAACGTTACGCCGCTGGAGCCGCCGACAAGAATTGCATCCGTACCGGACTCGCATAACGCATCAAGCGAGGCATCCGTGATTTCCCGATCCGGGTCAAGCTTAAAAACATGTTTCCAGTCGCTATAAAAAGAAGGACGCATACTGCCTCCGAAGATCATCTAGGATATCCTCTAGTCTACAGGAATTCTCCGGTTCTTCCAAGAAGGAATGACAGGGAGCGCCGCTCCCGTCTCTCGCAGCCTCTCTCTCCCCCTTGGACAATAAAACGCCGCCTGTCCCTCCGAAGAAGTACAAGCGGCGTGTGCTTCATGCCAGCCAAACCTATAGGGTTCAAGCGACAGCCCTCTTCCTGCAACGCTTCAAAACTTTCTGGTCGTTCGGCTCAACGTCCCAGCTTCTCCTCCAGATATGCCCGAACCTCGTCCTTCAGGTCGGGGCGCTCCAGCGCAAAGTCGATAATCGTCTTCAGGTAGCCGAGCTTCTCGCCGGTGTCGTATCGCGTGCCTTCGAACTTGTACGCATAGACGGATTCGTGCCCCATCAAGCGATAGATCGCGTCCGTCAATTGAATCTCGCCTCCTGCGCCGACGTCCTGCGTTTCCAGAATGTCGAAGATCGCGGGCGTCAGCACATACCTGCCGATAATCGCCACATTGGAAGGAGCAAAGCCGGGAGCCGGCTTCTCCACCACGCCGCGCACCCTTAGAATGCGGTCGCCGTCCCCGCCGTCGGGGTCGGGGTCAACGATGCCGTAGCGGGAAACCTCGTCGTCCGGCACGTTCTTCACCGCAAGCACAGAGCCTTGTACCCGGTCATATACGTCCATCATCTGCCTTAGACAGGGGACCTCGGATTGCACGATATCATCGCCAAGCAATACGGCGAACGGCTCATTCCCGATAAACTTGCGGGCGCACCAGATGGCGTGGCCGAGTCCCCTCGGCTCCTTCTGACGAATATAGTGAATGTCAATCAGATCGGACGGCTTCTGTACTTCGGACAGCAGATCGAGCTTGCCCTTCTTAAGCAAGCTTTGCTCCAATTCGTAGGAGCTGTCGAAATGATCCTCGATGGCGCGTTTGCCTTTGCCTGTCACGATCAATATATCTTCAATGCCGGCGGCGACCGCTTCCTCCACGATGTATTGAATTCCCGGCTTGTCGATAATAGGCAGCATTTCCTTCGGCATCGCTTTCGTCGCCGGAAGGAACCTTGTTCCCATCCCCGCCGCAGGTATGATGGCTTTGCGAATTTTCATCCCAGGTATCCCCTCTTCTCGGATTCAGTGCGAGTTTGCCCGCATTCAGCGGCAACCTCTCGGAAAGAACGCCGACCCCGAGTCCGCGCCTTCTTGGCCAACACGTTTCAACAGCGTATTTCTCTCCACGTTATCGGTTGATTTCCGTTTGTTGTGAAGGCCTCCCGCCAACAACCGGCGTCATCGGATATTCTTCAATAATATACCAATTCGACTTCTTTTGTCCTTTTCCTTCACCGCTCGCGATCTTCCCCTTATCACAATAGGAAAGCCCGCCGTCCGCATGGCGCGGAAGACGGGCACCCCCTGCATTATTTCACCAGCTGCCCGCGCGTGACGCCGAGCTGATTAATCGCCTTAAGCTTGCGCCAAACCTCCGTGCCGCCGATTTTGCCGTCGATTGCCGCCCGATAGAGGGTCAACACCTCGTGTACCTTCTCTTCGTTTTCTTCAAGAAACTCGACGCGGTACGAGCTCACGCCCAATTCCATGAACAGATCGAGGTATTCCGCCCCGGACTGCTCGATGGCATTGTAGACGGTATTGCGACAGCCCTCATCCACGCGTACGGGGTGCGACATCCCGATCCGATCCTGCAGAGAAGCCCGCTTCTCTTCGCAGGGACGTCCGCAGTTCGTGAAGTTGGTGCCTTCGCTCATGAACGTGCAGTAGACGCAATGCTCCGTATGGAACATCGGCATATGCTGGTGAATCACGAGCTCCAGACGGGACGTATCCGCGCGGCGAAGCATATCCACCATCTGCTGAATGTTCAGGTCGTAAGAAGGCGTCACCCAGTCGCAGCCCGCTTCGCGGAAAAGATTCACTGTCTTATGGTTCGCTACGTTTAACGAAAAGTCGCCGATCAGGAGCGGATGCGCTTCGTCCGGCTTCTCCATTCGCTCCCGCAAGTAGTAGTAGAGTGCGCCTGTATTGCGAACAAGCACAGCATCCGGCTTCAGGTTCAGGATATTGCGATGGTACCCGTTCTCTCCCGGCATATGAATGCGGGGAGTCGCAAGCGCAATCCGTTTGCCCGCCTCGCGGCAGACTTGAATGGCATCGGGAAATTGCTTGATGAATTCAAAGTCGGCGTAGATCAGCTCCACTTCCGTCTTGACGACGGCCTTCACCTGCTCAAGCGTGCGGCACAGCGCAGTCAGCTTAACTTCGCCGGGCTGGACGGATACGTCCTCCGAGGATACGAAGGCATCCGCGAACTCGTTGACCTGCCGCTTGACGTACCTTGGAGGCAGCTCTCGCATCGCCTCCAGCTTCTCGGCAGCCTCGCGCCTCATCCGGTTCAGCTCGCGCATCGGAACGATCACATCGCCCTTCAGCGCCACCTCAAGCTGATCGAGATAATAAAGCGTGCCGCCCAAGCGTCCCAGTTGCTCTCCCAGCACCTCATGACCCAGCGGACGCTTCTCCGCCAGCTCCAGAGGCATCTCCGATTCGACCGCCACGGTAGTGCCCTTGCCGACATCCGTCCAAATCGTTCTCAGCGGAATGCCTTCCTGACCGAACACCGATACGGCAAGCGGGAACGTCCGGTAGGGCTTCTCCGTCTCGAAGGTGGTGCGCAGGCGCCGATCCAAGGCGGGATCGCTGGTCTTCCATATCCGATCCCCTTCGTGGATTCGGTTCAGATCGACATCGTTGCGGCCAGGCACAATCTCGATCAGCAGGCCTTCCGCCGCCTCGCCCTCCAGCTTTTTGCCGGACAGACGAACGTCATAGACTCGACCGCCCTCTTCCTTCTTCGTCGGATCGCCGGCATCGAAGACGATGCCGTCCCCTCGCTTAAGCGGGGCTTCCAGTCGGCAGACTAGGGCGTCGCGCATAATCTTCTGCACGGTGCCCAGGTAAACGCCGCGGCTCTTGGGGAAAGTCCCTTCCACGAGCTGCTTGTTATTCGTGCCGTCCAAAAAGCCGTGCGTGAATCCCCGGGAGAAGCTTTGCTGCAGCTCCCGCACTTCCTCTTTGGACGGTCCGTTCTCGTCTCCTGAGAAGTACTTGTCAATCTCCCGATTATACTTGCTCACGACGTTCGCCACGTATTCCGGGCTTTTCAACCGTCCCTCGATCTTGAAGGAGGCTACGCCCGCCTCAATCAGCTCCGGGACGATATCGATCGCAGCCAGATCCTTGGGAGACAGCAAATACGCGATATCCCCCATAGGCTGATGAACGCCGTCCACCATCAGATCATAAGGCAAACGACAAGCCTGCGCGCATTCCCCGCGATTGGCCGACCGTCCGCCCCATACCTCGGAGGTTAAGCACTGCCCTGAATAGGACACGCACAGCGCTCCGTGCACGAACACCTCCATCGGGAGCTTGGCCTGCTCGCCGATCTTCTGGATCTGCTTCAGGTTGTTCTCCCGCCCGAGAACGACACGTTCCATCGCGAAGGGCTTCGTGAACTCCACCGCCTCCGGCGAAGTGATCGTCATCTGCGTCGAGCCGTGGATCGGGAAGTCCGGAGATATCTCGCGAATCATTTTGACCAGACCGAGATCCTGAACAATAACCGCATCCACTCCCGCGTCGATGCAGGCTTCGATCAGCTTGCGCGCCTCGGGGAGCTCGTCCTCGAATACGAGAATATTAAAGGTAAGAAAGCCTTTGACCCCGTACTTGTGGAGAAACGCCATAATCTCCGGAAGCTCGTTCGTCTGAAAATTGTGCGCCCGCGCGCGGGCATTAAACTTCTCCACTCCGAAGAAAACCGCATCGGCGCCGTTGGCTACGGCGGCCCTCATGCATTCCCAATCTCCGGCCGGAGCCAGCAATTCAATATCTTCACGCCGCAAGGCGAGCTTGTCCTTCATGTACCATTCCTCCAAACCGCGTACCATACGCGGCATTCGCTGTTCTCATTATTGCTTGAACGAATGAGGAGGTCAAGGCATCAACCGATTCCTTCAAATTATTACCTTCGCAATTCGACTGGTGTAGATAGCTGCATCCTATCGTCCCTCCACGAATGTGAGGGAGCTTAACGTATTTTCAAGGTTTCTGATCACAAATTCGCTTCCGTTAGCAAGGAAATAAGCGCCCCATACGCGGTACACTTTATCTCCTTTGAGGACATAATATTCTATCATCCGATACGGCGAGACGTTAGTGTTTGTCGTATCCTCGGTTACAACCTTGATTGCCGTATATCCCGCATACTGTGTTTGTTGCTTAGAAATGAGTCGATACTTCGAAGACTTAGAGGTTTTCTCGCGATAGAATTCGCTAATAGAAGCATCCAATTCGTAGAACGAATACGACTCCTCCCACGCCTCTACAGAAAACAGCCCGCCCACGAAGCTGTATTCCACCGTTGCCTCCTCGAAGTTTTTCTGATCTCCATACCAGAATTCCGGTAGAGTTACCCGATAGCCATACTTATCGCTTTGTTTCGTAACCTTCGCCTCACGATCTGCATTGTCATAGTCGTCAGGCAGATCCCCCATATTTTTTTCTACCGTAGCGAAGTCTACCTTCATCGTACGCAATACCGTATCCATCAAATTCGAATATTTTGATGCTGAGCTCTTTAGATAAGCCACGGAGGTATAATAACGATATTTCCCCTCGACAGCGAAAATCTCATACTCCTCCCACCATCTTTCGGTGTCCCACGAATAAGAAATCTTCATCGCTTTGGCCGGAATCCCGTTCCAGATAACATCCTTCAGTTCCGGCTCCTTTCTATACGCAGGAGCAAAGGACTGCTCCAGACGGGTCGTCTTCCGCTTCACCCAAGCATCCAGCGTATCCCCGGCAACGACGGACGTCACATCCAGATACAAATACGCATCTTCGGTTTCATAGTAAGGATAGGTAGATTTCTCATCAACCTTCCATTCTTTAGGCAGCTTAACATTTAACCCGTAATCTTCATCGGTGAAGCTCTTGAAGCCATCAAGAATCTGCGTCATGTCCTTAATCGATGAGCTCGAACGGTCGAAAGAGGTACGAAAGCTATCCAGCAAGCTTCCCGATTGCGTCAGCTCGCTCGCCGAGCCCACTCTCTTGCCGTAAACAATAATGTAGAAAAACCCATTTGCCTGAAAGCCGCGGTATTCGTAGAAGAAGCCGCTCTTGAATTTCGTGATTATGCGCTCATAGCTTTTGTCTCCTTCGCCGACCGTTTTTTTGTCGACGGTTTTCTCTCCTTCATCCTGATACTCGGTCATCGCGCTACGCTTCTCGTTAACGCTCATGGTATTTCTCGCTTCCTCGACAAAGATTCCCAAATAATACTCCTTCTTTACATCTTCGAAAATAAGGGAATCTCCATCTTGCGACTGTGCGGATTTCACCAGGCCCGTCGGATAATTCATCGACCACTGATAATAGCTGTCCCCGATCTGGGACTTGCCTGCATCCGTATCGATTGCAGAGTTCTTGCCTCCCGCTGCTCCGGCAGCCGCTTTGAACTTGATCACGATCTCTTTGGTCGTCTCGTCCTTGGCTTGGGAAGCGCCGAAGCTCTTCGCGAGCGGAGTGAGCGGCACCATGGCGACGCCTTGCTTGCTGGCCGGGGCGACGGGAAGCGTCAGCTTCTTACCGTCGATCGTTGCGGCTTTGCTGCCCAGCGTAAGCACGGCTACATGCTTCCCGTAAGTCAGCTTAATAATCTTATTGTTCGTCAACTGCACCTTGGCTCCGAAGCCTTTCGGATTCGTGAATACGGCCAGAGGCACCATAACATGGCCTGCCGATGCGTAGGGAGCCTGCTGGATTTTCACCGTCTCCCCATTTATGTTCATCTGCCCGCTGCCGAGCTTCAGACGAATCTCCGATTGCTTGGCAGCCTCTTCGGCAGCTGCGGGCAGCGCCCCGATTACAAGCAATACAACCGAGAGCAGCAATGCCAACACAGCTGCGCTTCTGGTGCGAAAAATAGCTGTCATTTCTTTATCCCTCTCATCCTATGAATTGTGTAATTAATGAGCCGAACTGGCCGATAATACCAGCTTGCGAGTAACCAGATCACCCTCGGAGAGCAAGGTGACGCTGACGGTCTGTCCCGGAAGATAGGCTTTCAGAAGCTCGTTCAGCTCCACCACCGTCGATACCTGCTTGCCGTTCACCGCATAGAGCTGATCTCCGACAGCGATTCCTGACTTCTCGGCCTGGCCGGAGGTGAGCGCCAGCACGGTCATCGGCTCCTCCGTAGGCAAGCCTACGACAGCAGACCAGCTCTCCTCCAGCTCCAGCCCCAAGGAAGGACGCTTAACCTGACCATACTTGTAAAAATGGCTCAACACATATTGAACCGTATCTGCCGGGATGGCAAATCCCATGCTGTCGATATCGACATCGACGAACTTCATCGAGTTGATGGCTACGACCTCGCCTTTAAGGTTAACCAACGGTCCCCCGCTGTTTCCCGGATTGATGGCGGCATCGGTCTGCAGCAAGTTATAGTCGGACGAGAGCGAGCGGTTCATTCCGCTGATCACGCCGACGGTAGCCGTATTGCGAAGCGCAAAGGACACCGGGGTGCCGATGGCGATGACGGTCTCGCCGACTTCAATCTTCAACGGTGATGCGGCGAATTTCGCGGCCTTGAGCCCTTTCGCGTTAATCTTAACCAGCGCAAGATCGCTTGTGACATCGATCTGCTTGCGGGTACCTGCGTATTCCTTGCCGTCTGATGTGACGACGATAATTCGGTCCATATCCTTGACGACATGCGCATTCGTCACGATCCAGCCGTCGCTTTTTACGATAACGCCCGTGCCGTGAGCAAGCGAAAAGCGATTGCCGCCTTGTCCGTCCGCAGGCTTGCCGATGATGGCAACGACCGAAGGCGATACCTTCTTGATCACATCCGGTATAATTGAAGCTTTAACATATAGCTCTCCATCAATGATTCTGGAAGAGGCCGATGTGTTGCCGCCCGCTGCCGCAACGCTTCCCGCTCCTCCGGCCCATGTCAGCAGAGCTGTCAGCAGAACGAATGACAGCAGCTTTTGTTTCCTCTTGGTAAACAAACGATTCTCCCCCAATGATTTCTAGTAAACAGATTAACTCTATCACAATTATTTCAGGATGAACACGATAATTCAGGATAATTTTCCCTAATGAAACACGAAAAAACGAGTCCAGGGACTTCTCGTCCCCGACTCGTTTATGTATAACGATATTTACCTTACCAGCCGCTAATCATTTTGTAATCCGCTACCACAAATACAAGCAAAGAAACTGCGGCAAAGCCGATTGCAAGCATGTTTTTGCGAGGTCTCTGCATCAGCAGACGTACCAGCCCGATTCCAATGAGAACGGTAAATATAACCATGAAAATATCGAAATGCTCGTATGTGCTCTCCACAGCCGCAGTTGCCGCCTCGGCTAGAAACATGAAGGAGCCCTCCTTTGTCTGTCCTGATAAACCCACCTTTATCTATGTTAGCTTCTCATCGCCCGGGTTGCAAGCCTGAAGTTGCTGTCGTAACAACTTTGTCACACTTTCGCAATGCCCTTTTGCCAGAACAGGTTGACTTTAGTATTCGTAATTTCCACCCATCGTATTCCCCGGCACGAATCTTCGGCACAGCATGAATGACCGAATGTCTTCCTTCATCATACTAACGACTATCCCCGAGGAGGTGCAACCTAGATGGAAACACAGGATTACGCGATTGCCGCGCTGGAGCCGGAGCAGTTGGACGAGCTCAGAACAATGGAGCGGCGTTTGTCCGAGCGCGCCGGACACCCTATCAGCCTTGTCGCTTACGAGGCGGCTCCGGGTTCGACAGACTCCGATTAAAGAAAAAATGGGCTGCCCAGAGAATGGAAAGATTTAAGATGATCATACTAAGGGAGAGTCTACGTATCAGGAGGAACCTACAATGAAACGCATCTTGTACGCCCTGCTTATGATGACGGCGCTAGGGGTCGTCGTGCCCTCGTTGACGTTCGCAAGCTATGGCGAACCCGGTCATCACCACTCGAAGCCTGCGCCGTCTATTGACTGGAGCGCTCTGCCGGCCGACATTCAAACGCTCAAGTCGCAGCTGGATCAGATCGGATCGGAACAGAAAAGCCTGTTCCTGCAGATGAAGACCCAGAATGACCAAATCAAGCAAGCCCGCAGAACGCTGACCTCGGAGCAGCGCAAATTGCTCAAGAAGCCGGCCAAGCAATTGATTATGCAGATGAGAGCGGCGAAAGACGAGATTCGCGATATGCGCGACCGGAAGCACGAAGCCTGGGACAGCTTCCATGAGCACGTCGACAGCAAGGAGTGGGCTTCCGCCAAAAGCGATCTGACTACGATTATTCAACAAAAGCGCTTGATCGTCTCCAAGCAGCAAAACGTCGTTAAGCTGCAGCAGCAGCTCATTACTCTGATTCAACCCCAGCAGCAGCTTCACGTTCACTAGCCCGCAAACAAAATCGTTCCGGCCCGAGAACAAGCGTCTCTGGCTGGAACGATTTTTTCGTCAGGCGTTGGACATTGCGGCTTCCGTACGGGCGCGATCCCGCTCCAGAACCGGCCCGAGATACTTGCCGGTATAAGAAATCGCGACTTGCGATACCTCCTCAGGCGTTCCGGTGGCTACGATTGTTCCGCCGCCGCTGCCCCCTTCCGGACCCAGATCGACGAGATAATCGGCCGTCTTGATGACATCGAGGTTGTGCTCGATGACAAGCACGCTCTCTCCCGAGTCAACGAGACGATGAAGCACTTGCAGTAGGCGGTCGATGTCATCCACATGAAGGCCCGTCGTAGGCTCATCCAGAATGTACAGCGTCTTCCCGGTGCTGCGCCGATGCAGCTCAGCGGCCAACTTCACGCGCTGCGCTTCTCCTCCGGACAATGTCGTTGCCGGTTGCCCCAAGTCCATATACCCTAGCCCGACATCCATAAGCGTCTGCAGCTTTCGATGAATCTTCGGAATGTTCACGAAAAACTCGGTCGCATCCTCAATGGTCATCGCCAGCACTTCGGCAATGCTCTTGCCCTTGTATTTAACCTCCAGCGTCTCGCGATTATAGCGCTTGCCTTTGCAGATTTCGCAAGGGACGTAAACGTCCGGCAGGAAGTGCATTTCGATCTTGATAATTCCGTCGCCCTTGCAGGCTTCGCAGCGTCCGCCCTTGATATTGAAGCTGAACCGGCCCTTCTTATAGCCGCGCACCTTGGACTCGTTCGTAATCGCAAATACGTCGCGAATATCGTCGAATACGCCGGTATACGTAGCCGGATTGGAGCGCGGAGTCCGGCCGATCGGAGATTGGTCGATATCGATCACCTTCTCCAGATGCTCCAGGCCTTTCATCTCCTTATAGGCTCCCGGACGCGTCTTCGCCCTGTTCAGATCGCGCGCAAGCGTCTTGTACAAAATCTCGTTGACGAGCGTCGACTTGCCCGAACCGGAGACGCCCGTCACCGCCGTAAATACGCCCAGCGGGAACTTGGCGTTCAGATTGTTCAGGTTGTTTTCCTTGGCTCCCTTGATCTCGATCCACTTGCCGTTGGGCTTGCGGCGACTCAGCGGAACGGGAATAAACTTGCGGCCGCTTAAGTAGGAGCCCGTAAGCGAATTCTCGTTAGCCATAATCTGCTCCGGGGTTCCTTCTGCAATGACATTGCCTCCGTGCTTGCCCGCTCCCGGCCCGATATCGATAATCCAGTCTGCGGCCATCATCGTATCTTCGTCATGCTCGACGACGATCAGCGTGTTGCCCAGATTGCGCATATGGCTCAGCGTCTGAATCAACCGGTCGTTGTCCCGCTGATGAAGCCCGATGCTGGGCTCATCCAGTATATAAAGAACGCCCATCAGACTGGAGCCGATCTGAGTAGCCAACCGTATGCGTTGGGCTTCTCCGCCGGAGAGCGTACCGGCCGCTCGCGACAATGTCAAATATTCCAGGCCTACGTTCACAAGGAAGCCCAACCGGTTGTTGATTTCCTTCAGAATCAGGTTGGCGATCGAACGCTCCTTCTCCGTAAGCTCCAAACCCGCGAAAAACCGCTGGGCCTCGCCGATAGAGAGAGACGTCGCGTAGGCGATATTCTGGTTGCCGATCGTAACCGCCAGCGTTTCCTTCTTCAGACGGAGTCCCTTGCACTTGGCGCAGGGCTTGGCGCTCATATACGTTTCGATGAATTCCCGAATGCCTTCGGACCCGGTCTCCCGATAGCGTCTCTCCAGATTGTGAACGATACCCTCGAACGGAACCTGCGCGTCGCGGGTGTGACCGAATTCATTCTCGTAACGGAAACGAACCCTCTCCCCGCCCGTACCGTACAGAATGACCTGCATCTGCTTGTCGGTAAGGTCCGCGACGGGCACGTCGGTCGGAATGCCGTAATGAGCGCATACCGCCAGCAGAAATTGCGGGTAATAGTTGGAGGTGCTTCCCGCCCAGGCCTCGAACGCTCCGTCCTCAATGCTCTTGGAGCGATCGGGCACGAGAAGCTCGGGATCGATCTCCATCTTCACGCCCAGACCGTCGCATTCCGGACAGGCGCCGAACGGCGAGTTGAACGAGAACATCCGCGGGGCGAGCTCATCCATGGAAAAGCCGCATTGCGGACAGGCCAGATTGGAATTGAACATCAGCTCTTCCTGATCGATGATGTCCACGATCACTTGTCCGCCGGACAGCTTCAACGCCATCTCCAGCGAATCGGCAAGCCGCGTCTGGACGTCGTCCTTGACGACAATCCGGTCGACGACAACCTCGATCGAATGCTTCTTGTTCTTCTCCAGCTCGATCTTCTCGGAGAGATCGCGAATCTCCCCGTTCACGCGAATGCGCACGTAGCCCTGCTTCTGAATGTCGGCCAGCAGCTTGGCGTGTTCGCCCTTGCGTCCCGATACGACGGGAGCAAGAATCTGCAGACGCGTTCTTTCCGGATATTCCATAATGCGGTCGACCATCTGCTCGACCGTCTGGGACGTGATCTCGATGCCGTGATCCGGGCAGTGAGGCTTGCCGACTCTCGCGTACATCAGACGCAAATAGTCGTAAATCTCCGTAACCGTGCCTACGGTCGAGCGAGGGTTGCGGCTTGTCGTCTTCTGGTCGATCGAGATCGCCGGCGACAGCCCCTCTATAGAGTCCACGTCGGGCTTGTCCATCTGCCCGAGGAATTGGCGTGCGTAGGCGGACAAGGATTCCACGTATCTGCGCTGGCCTTCGGCGTAAATGGTATCGAAGGCCAGCGAGGATTTGCCGGAACCGGACAGGCCGGTCAGCACGACGAACTTGTCCCGCGGAATGCTGACGTCGATATTCTTCAGGTTATGGGCGCGGGCGCCCTTGATCATGATTTTCTCGTTAGCCAAAACGAAAAAGCCCCTTTCGCGACAAAGCGGGGGCTGTGGTGCAAAAAGGCCGGCCGCAGTCGCACTCCGAATAGGAATGTGTGTTCCCATCCATTATACCGAACTGCGACTGGCCTTGCAAATGGTTTGTCTATCCTTTATCTATCCGGTCCGAATCTTATCCTGTCTGGTTGTTCTATAAAAGCTCCTTGCGAAGCTCTTCGGGAGACTTCGGCGAGAGCAGGCCGTAAGGAATGTCGAACACGGTTTGAGCTCCGACTTGTCCGGCTTTCGCCATACGGTATGCCGCACGCGCGTAAGCGACGAGCACGCTTGCCGTAAATTCAGGGTTGCTGTCCAGCTTCAGGCTGAATTCGATCAATTGCGTGCTGCCGTTCTCCGGCCCGGTTTGACCGCTGCGGATGACGTTGCCGCCATGCGGCATCTTGCCGTGCTCCGCCTTAAGCACTTCTTCGCTTACGAAGTGAACGACGGTGTCGTAATCGGCGAAGTAGTTCGGCATGTTCTTGATTTCGTCGGCGACGGCTTCGGCGTTAGCCCCTTCCTCGAGGACGACGAAGCATTCGCGCAGGTGCTTCTCACGCGTCGTCAGCTGCGGATTGCTGCCGCTGCGTACGCGCTCGACCGCCTCTTCGCGAGGGATCGTATACTGAATGCCGTTCTTGACGCCTTCAACCCTGCGAATGGCATCGGAATGCCCTTGGCTTACGCCCTTGCCCCAGAACGTATACTCTTTGCCCTCTGGAAGGATCGCTTCCGCCAGCAGACGGTTCAGGGAGAACAACCCCGGGTCCCAGCCCGTGGAGATCACGCTGATGTTGCCGCCCGTACGCGCCGCGTCGTCGACTTTATTGAAATACTCCGGGATGAGAGCGTGCGTGTCGAAGCTGTCCACCGTGTGGAAATGCTTGGCCAGCGCCGGCCCTTGCTCGGGCAAATCCTTCGCGGAGCCGCCGCACAGAATCATGACGTCGATCTTGCCCTTGTACTGCTCGATATCCGCAATGGATACCATCGGCGTTCCCGATTCCAGAGAACCCGGGTTGCGGCGCGTGAAAATCGCCTCCAGCTTCATGTCCGGATTTTGGCGAATCGCCGCTTCGACTCCCCGTCCCAGGTTGCCGTAGCCTACGATTCCTACCATAATCGTCGTGCTCATCTTCGATATTCCTCCCAAATTATGCGAGGCTCAGCCTCTTGTTGCGTTTTTCACATTGCATCGGCCTCGGCGGCTAATGCCGTCAGGTCTGCGAAACGACGCGCTTCCATATATTTTACCTTAACCTTACTAAGGGAAAAAGCTTAAATTTGTGGATATTATACAAAATAAAATATTGGCAGAGCGGCCGACTTCAGCGCGCAAACAAAGCTGCGTACAAGCCCGGAAAAATCCTCAGCGAGAAGGGCCGGATCGGAGCTCTTGCCTTGCGCTCTCCGATCCGGCCCAGTCCGCTGCTTCGCCTGTTTTCACCGGCAACGCCTCGTTACATGCCCGCCTTCAGCTCAAGCAGCGCATCCCGAAGCTCCGCCGCCCGTTCGAACTGAAGGCTCTTCGCCGCTTCCTTCATCTCGAATTCCAAGCGCTCGATGACGGAGGCGCGGTCCTTCTTAGATAGCTTGCTCAGATTCTCCGCTTCCGTCAAATAGCTGCTCTTCGTTTCCACCGCTTTGGTCGCTTCGATCAGATCCCGGACTTTCTTCACGATCGTCTGCGGCGTAATGCCGTGCTTCTCGTTGTACGCAAGCTGAATGCCGCGACGGCGTTCCGTCTCGCCAATCGCCCTTTCCATCGACTCGGTGATTTTGTCCCCGTACATAATTACGCGGCCCTCCGCGTTCCGCGCGGCTCTCCCGATCGTCTGAATCAAAGAGCGCTCGGACCGAAGGAAGCCTTCCTTGTCGGCATCCAGAATAGCGACCAGGCTGACCTCCGGCAAATCCAATCCTTCCCGCAGCAGGTTGATCCCGACGAGGACGTCGAACACGCCCAGCCGCAGATCGCGCAGGATCGCCATCCGCTCCAGCGTCTTGATGTCCGAATGCAGGTAGCGGACCTTAATGCCGACTTCCTTCATGTAGTCGGTGAGGTCCTCCGACATCTTCTTCGTAAGCGTCGTGACGAGCACCCGCTCATCCTTCGCGATCCGATCCCGAATCTCCCCGAGCAAATCGTCGATCTGCCCCTTGGTCGGGCGAACCTCGATGACGGGATCGACCAGCCCCGTCGGCCGGATGATCTGCTCCACGACCGTCGGACAATGCTCCAGCTCGTAAGGACCGGGGGTTGCGGATACGTAGACGAGTTGTTTGGCCTTCTCCTCGAATTCCTCAAACCTTAACGGACGGTTGTCCTTGGCGGAGGGCAAGCGAAAGCCGTGATCCACGAGCACTGTTTTGCGCGCTTGGTCCCCGTTGTACATCGCCCTGATCTGAGGAAGCGTCACGTGGGATTCGTCAATGACAACCAGATAATCGTCAGGAAAGAAGTCCATCAGCGTATATGGGGTCGCTCCGCGCTCCCTGAACGTCATCGGTCCCGAATAATTCTCGATGCCGGAGCAGAAGCCCATCTCCGCCATCATCTCCAGATCGTAACGAGTGCGTTGCTCCAGCCGCTGCGCTTCCAGCAGCTTGCCCGCTTCCCGCAGCTCTACCAGCCGTTCCTCCAGCTCGTTCTCGATGTTGACAAGCGCCCGCTTCATCTTCTCCTCGCCGGTGACGAAGTGAGAGCCCGGAAAGATGACGACATGCTCCCGCGAGCCGGTAATTTCCCCCGTCAGCACGTCGATCTCTGTAATCCGCTCGATCTCGTCCCCGAACATCTCGACGCGGATGGCAGAATCCGCTCGGGAAACGGGGAAAATCTCGATCACGTCTCCGCGAACGCGAAACGTCCCGCGCACGAAGTTAAGATCGTTGCGTTGGTATTGAATATCGATCAGCTTATGAAGAATGGCGTTGCGCGACTTCTCCATGCCCACCCGCAAGCTAAGGCGAAGATCCCGGTACTCCTCCGGGGACCCGAGGCCGTAGATGCAGGAGACGCTGGCCACGATAATGACGTCCCTCCGCTCGAACAATGATGCGGTCGAGGAGTGGCGCATCTTATCGATCTCGTCGTTGATGCTTGAATCCTTCTCGATATAGGTATCCGTGGAAGGAATATAGGCTTCGGGCTGATAGTAATCGTAGTAGCTGACGAAATACTCCACCGCGTTTTCCGGGAAAAACTCCTTGAACTCGCTGCATAGCTGCATCGCCAGCGTCTTGTTATGCGCGATGATCAGCGTCGGCTTGTTCACCTTAGCGATCGTCTGGGCAATCGTGAACGTCTTCCCCGTGCCCGTCGCGCCGAGCAGCGTCTGATGCCGCTTCCTTGCCTCGATTCCTTCCGCCAGCTGGCCGATCGCGCCCGGCTGGTCGCCGGAAGGCGTATATTCCGACACCAGCTTAAACGACTTGCTCTCTACTTCAGATGCCGCCAATTGCTTGTTAACCCCTTTCGCCTCCGCAGCCCTGTCCAGCCGTAGCTCTGCCCGGCTCTTCAAGCTTGTCGGACTTCATCTGTTCCTATCCGTCAGCAGAATGTGTGTTCCCATCCATTATATCGGTTTGCCGTGTTACCGTCAAAATCTCCAGAAGACGATCGACGCCTTTCCTGCAGCTCTCCGAATTCCGCGAAGGTCGCGCAAATTTCGTGTTTTCCCGTCAGTCGTTCGCCATTTTGTGATAGGATAAGGGAAAAAGGTCCGTCGCCTCGTGGGCTGCGGAGGACTGGAGAGTGGCGCATGGGTTTGTTTGATTTCATCAGGGGGCAGTTTATCGAGGTCATCGAGTGGCTGGACGATCGGGGCATCATGGTGCACCGCTTTCCCGCTTACGACAATGCGATCAAGATGGGAGCCAAGCTCATTGTGCGCGAATCCCAGACTGCGATCTTCGTTAACGAGGGGCAGATTGCCGATGTATTCGGTCCCGGCACCCATACGCTGAGCACGCAGAACCTCCCGGTGCTGACCGCGCTTAATTCCTGGAAGTACGGATTTAACTCTCCCTTTAAGTCCGATGTTTACTTTCTTAATATGACCAATTTCACCGATCAGAAATGGGGAACGACCAACCCCGTCATCCTTCGCGATCCGGAATTCGGTATCATCCGCATGCGCGGGTTCGGCAACTGTTCGTTCCGCATCAGCGATCCCGTCTTGTTCCTTAAGGATATCTTCGGCACGAAGCAGGAGCTGACTACGACCGGCATTACCGGCTTTCTGAAGGCTTCGGTCGTATCCGGCATCAGCGACATGATCGGCGAATCGAAAATTCCCGTCGCGGACCTGGCCAGCTCCTACGACGAGCTCGGCAGACTCGCCATCGACAAGCTGCAGCCGAATTTCTCCGCGATCGGCTTGACGCTGACGAATGTCACGATCGAAAACCTGTCGCTTCCCGAGGAAGTGGAGAAGATGATCGATCGCAAGTCGTCGATGAGCATCGCCGGCAACCTCGACGACTATATGAAATACCAGACGGCGGAAGCGATTCGCGAAGCGGCGAACAATCCCGACGGCGGCGCCGCCGGAACCGGAGCAGGCCTCGGGGCGGGAATGGCCATGGGGCAGATGATGGGGCAAATGTTCGGGCAGATGAACGGACGTCCCGCCGAGCCCTCCGCGGGCGGCGATCAGCGCTCTCCCCAGGCAGCCAATGCCGGCCAGCCTTCCGCTTCCGGCAGCAAGAAGTTCTGCTCCGAATGCGGCAGCCGGCTGAACGACAACGCGAAATTCTGCTCCGATTGCGGCAGCAAAGTCTAGACGGAGGCGCACATGAGCAACTCACCGGCCGTCATTCGTTTTCCATGCGCCAGCTGCGCGGGACCGATGGTCTTCGATGCGGAAAGCCAGAACTTGAAATGCCAATATTGCGGCTCGGAGCAGCAAATCGAGAACGCCATGAAGGCGCCTGTCGAGCATCCCTTCCACAACCTGTCCGAGCAGTTGGACGGCCTTCAGGATTGGGGGACGGAGCAGCAGGCCATTCATTGCGACGCCTGCGGAGGCGAAACGTTGATCCCCGCCGGACAGACGACCTCGACTTGCGTATTCTGCGGCTCTCCCAAGGTGCTCGGTCAGGCCAACGTCCGGAGCATCCGTCCGGAATCCGTCATTCCGTTTCAGCTGTCCCGCGACGAAGCGCTGACCTCGTTCGCCGCCTGGAAGAAGAAACGCTGGTTTCTTCCGAACGGCTTCAAGAGGGCGAACGTCAGCTCGCAGCTTCACGGAATCTATATCCCATACTGGACCTATGACACCGAGACGTATTCAATCTACTCGGCAGAGGTCGGCATCTATCATTATCGCACGGTAACCCGCACGAGAGTCGTCAACGGAAAGACCGAGACGTATACCGACACCGAACGCTATACGGTCTGGCATTCCACGCGAGGGGATTACGACAGAAGCTTCGACGATATTCTGATTCCCGCCTCCGGGCATTACGATGGGACGCTGCTGGAGAAGCTGGGAGATTTCAAGCTCGGCGAGCTGATCGGCTACAAACCGGAGTATCTCAGCGGCTATATCTCCGAGCGTTATTCGATATCGCGGGACGAAGGCTGGGAAAGGGCTCAAGCGGCCGCGGACAGCACCCTCGATTCGGAAATTCGCAGAAAGATCGGAGGCGACGAGATTCGCAACCTGAGAATCCGCACGACCTTCGATCAGGTCACCTTCAAGCATCTGTTGCTTCCCGTCTGGAACGCGAACTATAGCTATAAATCCAAAACCTACTATTACATGGTCAACGGACAGACCGGTACGGTATCCGGCCGGGTTCCGCGCAGTGCGGCCAAAATCGCGCTGTTCACTTTGTTCTGTCTCGGAATAGCGGGGACGATCGCCTGGTTTTTCTTAAGCAACCCCGAGTATTTCTCCTCCTGATCGGCGGAGCCGATCTCATTCAAGATAACGTCTTCTCCTAAGAGGACGTTTTTTTTGTTTGGCCTCGCCCTCTTTAGGCCTCTATTCGCCTGTCAAACCGTCTGTGAAAATGTCACCTTAACTCGTCCGAGAAAATGTCATGTTCAAGTGGTGCCGAGGCGATTCACCAGAGCGCATCGACATAGCGATTATGTTGAGAATACAGGACGCCATGGGAATTGCCCTTGCTTGTGGTATGCTGGATACCTGCTCCGTGCTGGCCGTTAGTTTCACTTTGCAGCACTATTCTGCTCCTCACCTGCTCCGTGCTGGTCGTTAGTTCGATTTTGCAGCACTACTCTTCTCATCACCTGCTCCGTGCTGGCTGTTAGTTCGACTTTGCAGCACTATTCTGCTCAGCACCTACTCCGTGCTGGTCGTTAGTTCGACTTTGCAGCACTACTCTTCTCATCCCCTGCTTCGTGCTGGTCGTTAGTTCGACTTTGTAGCACTATTCCTCTTCTCACCTGCTCCGTGCAAACTCTGACTCTGAGGAATTAATGTTTTCCAAACACATACTCGCTCGGGCCAAGTGCTGCCGCTCCTTCCGCATTCGTCATATGTCCATTAATAATTTTCTCCACCACGATAACTTTCTTCATCTCTGCTCAGTGTCATTGTCTCCTGTCTCAGGGTGACATTATCACAGACGAACAACATTAGGCCTCTATTCGCCTTGACATATTTTAATATTTAGCTTATTGTCTAAATACAAGTTTAGATATTTGTCTAAATGTCTAATTCACTTAAAGATTACCCCCTTCCTGAAAGGAGGGAACGCAAGTCATGAACGACGCATTCAAAGCGCTGTCCGACCCTACCCGGCGCAAAATTCTTCAACTGCTGAAAGAGAGCGATCTATCGGCCGGCGACATCGCAGAGCATTTCAACATTTCGAAGCCAAGCATCTCTCATCATCTAAACATTCTCAAGCAGGCCCACCTGGTTCAAGACGAGAGACGCGGGCAAAGCATTATATACTCCCTCAATCTAACCGTTATGCAGGAAGCCATGAGCTGGCTGCTCGGCATGATCGGTACAAAAGGAGCCCACCCGGATGACGAACCCAAATGAAACCTTCAAGGCTAGCTGGTCGCGCAACGATTGGTTTCTGCTCGGCACGAACGTAATCCTGTTTGCCGTCCTGTTCTTCCTCTTCGACAAGCGGCTTCCCGAGCATGTCGCCTCGCACTTCAACCTGCAGGGCGAACAGGATCGGTCCATGGCTAAAGGCGGCTTCTGGCTCATGTATGCCGGACTCGGCATCGCCCTGCCTGCCTTTCTGTCGTTCGCTCGATATCTGGACCCTCGCAAAGCCAATTACGCCCGGTTCGAACGCTTCTATACGCTGACGCGCTGGGCAATCAGCCTGTTCCTGCACGGAATCATGCTCTGCATGATCTTGGTCAGTCTCGATTACCGCATTTCCATTCCGAATGTCGTCATCGGAGGTCTGGGGTTGCTGTGGATGGTGATCGGCAATGGAATGAGTCAGGTTCGCAGCAATTTTTTCATCGGCATTCGTACGCCCTGGGCGCTCATGGACGAGCGTAACTGGCAGCTCACTCATCGCTTCGGCGCACGAATGTGGTTCCTTGCGGGAGCCGTGATGTTCATCTCTGCCTGGTTTGTTTCTCCGGTTGGGGGCTTTATCGTCGTGATAACCGGTGCGCTGGTCAGCTCACTCGTTCCGCTCGTTTACTCCTTTATCCTGTTCAAACGGAATTCCCGGGCTTGATAAGCCGCAAGCTTCTAAATCTCTGGAGGTGCTTTATATGAAAAAAATATCGCTCGTTGTCCTCTCCCTCATCCTGCTGCTCACCTCGCTTCCGGTCACGGCTTCGGCATCCTCGCTCAAGCTGAGCGTCGACAACCGTGAGGTTCGCTTCTCCGACGCGCTGCCCTATCGAAACGGAAGCACGATCATGATTCCGCTCCGGCAAACGCTCGCGGCCCTTGGCTTGAAAATCGGCTTTGCGCAATCCAGAGCAGAGATTAGCATTACCGCATCGGGAGCTGCGCTTTACCATAAAGCGGGCAGCGATCAAATCCGCTTCTCCGACGGCCGCACCCTTACCCTCGGAGCCAAATCCGCCGTAAAGCATAATCGGATTTACGTACCGCTTTCCTTCTTCGAGCAAGCGCTTGGATTTGCCGTCTCGTTCCATGAAGACACGGGAGAAGCCGTCATCATCGCCTCCCGCGGCAACGAAGAGGTCGTCAAAAGCGTTGTCCAGCATCTCGCTTCAGGCAAATATGCCGAGTTGTTCGACGATTATCTGGAAGGCGAGATTAAACAGGTTGTTTCAGCAGAAGCGCTTAAAGCCGGATGGGAGCAATTGATTGCTGCCATCGGCTCCTACTCGGGCATCGAACGGATTGAGCCTGACTCGGACACAATTCGGGCTCTGCTCGCATTCTCCAAAGGGAAAGCCGTGTTGACCTTGCAATTGAACGCGGATAACCGCGTGACCGGCCTCTCCCTCAAGCCGATCGCGCCGCAAGCCGACCTCCCCAACGGCCTGACCGAGGAAGAGGTCGTCTTCCAAGCGGATGCGAGCTATCCGTTAACCGGCACGCTGACGCTGCCGAAGGGGGCTAGCGGCCCCTTGCCCGCCGTCGTGCTCGTGCACGGGTCCGGTCCAAGCGATCGCGACGAAACCGTAGGCACTCTGAAGCCGTTTCGCGATATCGCTTGGGGACTTGCCCAGAAGGGCATTGCCGTACTTCGCTATGAGAAGAGAACCTATGCCTACGGGCAAAGCTTCACTCCCGATATGCTGTCCCGTTTCACGGTTAAGGAGGAGACGGTCGACGATGCGATCGCAGCCGCCAAGCTGTTGAAGGACGACAAGCGCATCGACGCTTCCCAAGTGTACGTTGCCGGCCACAGCCTGGGCGGCATGCTTGCTCCAAGAATCGACGCGGATGGCGGGAACTTCGCCGGACTGATTATTCTGGCCGGATCGACCCGAACCCTGTGGGAAATTATCGCCGACCAGAATGCGGACTATATCGCGACGCTGGGAGATCAAGACCCGCAGAAGAAAGCCAATGAAGCGTGGCTTGCAGCCGAGCTTGAGAGAGCCCGCAGCCTTGGCAAGCTGTCGGATGCGGAAGCGATGGCCCAAACCTTATTCGGCATTCCGGCTTTTTACTTCAAGGAAATGGACAGCAGAAGCGCCGCAGAGCTGGCTCCCAAGCTGACCAAACCGATTTTCGTGCTGCAAGGGGAGGACGACGTCCAAGTATACGCAGACAAGGATTATCCGCTATGGCAGAAGGCGCTTCATCATAACGTTAAGGCAAGCTACAAGCTCTATCCGGGCCTGAATCACTTTTTTGCCGACAGCAAGGGCTCCGTAAGCACCAACGCTCAAGTGATCCAAGATATGGCCGAATGGATTAAGAAACCTAAATAACCGCCGTCAAAGCTGACTGCGAATCAAAGACAAGCAGAAGGAAACTTCTCTTGTCTTTTTTTGCGCAACAATAAAGCCCGATAGCATCGTTGAGCAGCCGCCGCGCCTGTCGGGCAGCCAGCCGTCATCGATACTCCCGGGCAATTATCCTTCCGTACCGTACACCCTGCCGGGTTGTCAAGATTTCTTCTGGGCGCCCGCAGAGCGCGGAGGAAGTCCTTCCATCGCCTCGAGCTTCGCCTGCTCGGCGGCCAGCGCTTCCGCTTGTCTGGCGGCCGCTTGCTCCGCCGCAGCCTGCTCCGCCTCCCTGAGCGCCCTCAGCTTCATCGTGGGCGAATTGCGCAGCCGTCTTGCGCCGGATGCTCGCAAGATTTGCCACAGCGAAGCGGAGCGCGGAGCCGCCACAAACTCCGCGTCCTCGTCAGGCGCCAGAATAATGCCGAGCTGATGATGCTCGCCTTCATATCGCGCTCGTTGAACAAACTTCACATGGCCCTCGCGATTAACCACTTCCAGCTTGCAGAAGGCCGACTGAAGCTGCATCGCCGCATGCAGCTGCTCCTTGTTGCGGACAACCGCTCCATTCACCTTCTGAATTCGCTCCCCGGCCAGCAGGCCCATCTCGGCGGCCGGAGTCCCCGGCAGCACCGCCAATACCTTGACGTCGTTGCCCTCCTGGGCAAACCGGGGCTCCTTGCCCGCTTCCCCCATCCGGCTGGTCCAGAGCAAGCCTTCATGCAGCGCGAAGGCCGCAATCGCAGCTATGACGCTTGCCGGAGGCCAGTATACGGCCGCGATGGCCATTGCTCCGATAATTGCCCCGTACAGCATTAACCGGTTGCCCGATGATTTCGCCTTGTCCTCCGGCCATTGCGTCGTCGTGCGGTCGCTAAAGCCGATCAATACCGGGAATGCCAGCAGACTCCACAGGCCGACCCCGTCTCCGAAGAGCGGCTGCCAAGGCAGCGCAAAGCCTCCGTCGCCAGACGGCACAAGCCACAGCAACGGGATCGGCCAGACGCCCGACAGCGCGTAACCGCCCAGGGGCTTGCCTCTCTTTCCTTGCAGGAACAGAGGCACCGCCAGCTTTCTGCGCTGTAGCCTTACCAGCAGGCCTTCGGCAATATGCAGAAGGCCTGCCGCGAGAATCAAGCCGGGGACGTCCAGCGCCGCTACGACCCGAATCGCTTCGGCTGCCGGCTCGTAGGCTTGCGCCGCCTCCGAGGCTTTCAGTCCCGTCCAATCCGCGATCCCCTGCAGCAGACCGAGCGCCCCCGCCGCATAAGCTAGACAAACATATCTGAGCCGGAACAGCGCCAGAACGGCCATGGCGATCCATAAGGCGGCCAGCGTTTCTCCGTTAAACCTCGCTCCGATTCCCAAGCTAGCCAGCGAAAGCACGAGTCCGACGGCAAGTCCCGCTCCAACCCTCGTCAGAGTGAGCGTCAGCATGCTGTATAGCCGAACGTGGTATAGCCTGCGTTGAAGCGTAACCGTATGCCGGGCATGCCAGACAACCAGCGCGATCGCCATATAGAAATACGGATAAGTGAACAAGCCGATAGCGGCTCGCCCCGATTCCCGTACAATATCCAGAAGAGAATCCACTCGCCTCTCCCCTTTCGTCCAAGTCGCTCCCGCCTGCCGACCCGTCAAGCCGACAAACGAAAAAAGGAGGTTGACCGCATAAGGTCAACCTCCTACGTATTCGACGGCGGGCCTTAAATTCCTGCTCCCGGGCCCTCCTCCGGGCTCTGCCGTTTTATGGTCACGGGGCGGACGCCCGCAATTCCCGGGCCTTGTTCATCGCCGCTTGCCACTGCGCATCGTTCTCCCGCTTCTGAATGCCCGCATACAGCCTCTCTTCCAGCCTTTGCGCCGTTTTGGCGTCCACCTCTCCTGTAACGGGCAACGATTCGCTCGTCTGAAACCGTTCAACGGCCCTTTTCGTCTCCTCGCTGAAATAGCCGTCCTTGCGGTCCGCCGGATAGCCGACGCCGGCAAGAATGCTCTGGAGGTTGCTGACCGATTCGCCCGTTGTGTCATACTTCAACTCGATGTCGCGAGGAAGACGCCAAGCCTGGAAGTAGTCCGGCTGGGCGACGGGGATGTCGGGCTTGATGCCCTCGCCGTTAATCCACGTGCCGTCCGGCAGAAGCCATTTGTACACGGTGAGCTTAATCAGGCTGCGATCGCCGAGCTCGCCGTTAAAGGGAACCTGCACCGTGCCCTTGCCGTACGTCGTCTCCCCGATGAGCACCGCTCCGCCGGACTGCTTCAGAGCTCCCGCCAGTATTTCCGCCGCGCTGGCGCTTCCCTTGTTCATAAGAACGACCAGCGGATACCGTCGGTCATTCTTCGCGCCGTTCTGGGCGACATCCGTCTTCCGCTCGCCATCGCGGTATTCCGATTGCACAATCGGCTGCCCTTGCTCCAGCAGCTGATCCGCCACCTCGACGACCGATTGCAAATATCCTCCCGGATTGTCTCTCACATCGAGCAAGAGCACCTTTAGGCCCCTCGCCTCCAACGCTTTCAGCTCCTGAGCCACCTGAGCGGAAGTATCTTCCGTAAACTGATTGATCGTCAGATACCCGATGCCGTCCTCGCTCATCTCGGAATGGACCGTCTCCAGATCGATGCGGTCGCGGACAAGCTCAAGGTCGAGCGGCTCGGCCAGGCCGCTGCGCTGCACCTTAAGCTTAGCTTTCGTCCCCTTGGGCCCTCTGATCTTCGTGACCGCCTCGCTTAAAGTCAGTCCTTGCAAGCTCTCGCCGTTAATGGACAACAACACGTCAAGCGGCTGAAGGCCCGCTCTCTCCGCTGGCGAGCCGCGAATCGGAGATTCGACGATAACCGCCCCGTTCTCCACCCTCAGCTCCGCGCCGATCCCCGTAAAAGCGCCTTGAAGCGCATCATTGAATTTCTCCGCTTCCTCCTCCGGCTTATAGACGGAATACGGATCGCTCAGGGATTCAACCATGCCGTTCACGGCGCCGTCGAGCAGTCTGTTGCGATCCGTGGGCAGCAGGAAGCGTCGTTCGATAAGCGAAACCGCTTTATTCAGCTTGTTCACTTCCTCTTCCCGCAGTGCCGCCTGACCGGCTTCTTTGCCGCTTACCCCGGAAGAGCCCAGCTTCCAGTCCGGGAGCTCCAGCAAGGCGTAAGTCGCCGAGCAGGCAACGACTGTCGTCAGCACCAGCAGCGCCGCGACAGTGCGACCTCGAAACCACACGAACCTCACTCCCCCGAATACCCGATAGTAGTAGATTATGTCAAGCTTATTCCAATTATCTGCTTTGTACAAGCAAAAACACCTCCGGTGTCTTCAGACAGCAGGAGAAGCTTTGCGGAGACGATACAGATAAGGATAAGCGTGAAACTTATAAAGTCTGTATCGTCAAGTAAAAACGGCTTCGCCATTCTTGGACGGCGGCAGACGTTTTGTATCGAGCTATCAGATGAGTATAAAGGAGGTCAGCATCTTATACTTTCTGATAGTACAAGTAAAAACGGCTTCGCCGTCCTTGGACGGCGGCAGACGTTTTGTATCGAGCTATCAGTTGGGATAAGCGGTCTAAATTTTATACTTTCTGATATGGCAACAAAATCCGGTTAAAGTCGCCCGAATATAAAACAGCCGACATCCGACAGCAATTGTCGGAGGATCGGCTGCTCCTCGATTCCTACTTCAAGTAAGGCGCGGGATCGACCGGCTCGGCATTCTTACGTACCTCGAAATGCAGATGGTTGCCCGTCGATTGTCCGGTCGAACCGACAAGCCCGATCTTGTCTCCTCGCTTGACCGTCTCGCCTTTCTCGACCAGAATCTCGCTCATATGCCCGTACAGCGTCCACAAGCCCCCGCCGTGATCGATAATGACGCAATTGCCATAGCCGCTCCACGATTGGGCGATCGTTACGACGCCCGTCTCGGCCGCATAGATCGGCGTCCCCTTGGGCGCAGCCATATCCATGCCCGCATGCAGCTTCTTCTTCCCCGTAATCGGGTGATTCCGATAACCGAAGGCCGAGGACATCCGATAGTCCGATTTCAGCGGCATGCCCAGCTTCCCGCCTGTGTAATAGGTCTTAATCCGATTCTTCTTCGCTTCCAGAGCCGAAGCTTCCTTGGCAAGCTCTGTCAACTGGCGTTCGGATTCCTCGCTGATTTCCTCCATATCCTCGATTTCCTTGGCCAGCTTGGAGATCAGCACTTCCTTGTCCTTCTCTTCCTGCTCAAGCGAGCTCTTATGGCTCTCGACTTCCTCGTACAGCTTCTTGATTTCCACAAGCTCCTGCTCGCTTTGCTTCTTCAGATCGGCGACCTCGATCGCATATTTCTTCTTCTCGTCCAGAATGCTGCGATCTTGGGAGGCGATCGATTCGACGGCATCGAACCGATCCAGGAAATCGGAGAAGCTGGCCGCGCTCAGCAGCACATCCAGGAAGGATACCGGACCTGCCGTATAAGCCATTCTGACCCGGTTAGCCATCAGCTCGTCGCGGTTGTCGCGCTGCTTGATCGCATCCTCCAACTCCTGCCCGGTCTGCAGCAGCTTTTCCTCGGCCGCGGCGATTTTATTCTGCGTGTTCTCCAGCCTCTTCTGAACCGTCTCGATTCGGCTGAGCAGTTGCTCGATATCCTCTTTGGTCGCCTGTTGCTTGCCGGTCAGCTCCAGGACCGACTTTTCCGCGTATCTCTGGTTGTGGGCCGCACGCTCCATATCTTGCTTGACCTTCTTCAGGTTCTGCTCGATTTTCTCAAGCTCCGACTGGGCCTGTCCTTCGTAAGGGTTGACGAGCATTCCCGTAACCAGCAGCATGGCGATCAACAGCAGCATTTTGCTTTTCACAATAGTCCTCCTTCAGATGATGGCCCCTCGTTCTCCATTCTCTGTTGCTTATCCTTAAACTCTTAGATATCTGCGGACGGAAATCGTGCTGCCAAAAATTCCTAGAAGCGTTCCCAAAGCCAAAAGCGTTCCTCCGACCATGCTCCTGACTTCGTCCATGCCTGCAAATTGCAGCATATACAGGCCGACTGTCGCGCTGGTCGATTCAACGAGCTGCGAATATCCGAAGAGCAGAATCAACGCGCTGAGCAGCGAGCCGAAAAATCCGATAATCGCCCCTTCGATGAAAAAAGGCCAGCGGATAAAGCTGTTGGTCGCGCCGACGAGCTTCATAATGGCGATTTCCCGACGTCTGGCGAGAATGGTCATCTTAATGGTCGTAGAGATCAGGAACATGGCCATCACGGTCAGGCCGAGCACGATCACGATTCCGATATTGCGCACTGCGTTGGTGATGCTGAACAGCTTCTCGATCGTGTCTTTGCCATACTTGATCTTCGCGATCGACTTGTCGGGATCGGTCAGGTTAATCGCTTCAATCTGCTTGGCTATGTAAGCGATCTGCTGCGGATCGAAGGCTTCGATCTCGAATGCGTCGGGCAGCGGGTTGTTCTCCTTGTCATAGCCGTCCAACGCTTCCTTGCCCTCATCCCCCATGCTCTCGCGGAAGCGATTCAAGCCTTCCTCCTTGGAGACGAAGGTGACGGACTTCACTTCCGGAATCCGCTTGATCGAGCGTTCGATCCCTTCCGCCTTCTCCTTGGCCGTATCGACCTGGAGATATACGTTGATCTGAACCTGATTGTCCAACTGATCCGCCAGCTTGTTGACGTTCAAAGCCAGCAGCATAAATATGCCGAGGATAAATAACGAAACGGCGATGGAGCTTAAGGAGGCGAATGTCATCCAGCCGTTACGGCCGACGTTCTTTAAGCCTTCGCGCAAATGCCGGAAGAGAGTGCTAATTTTCATAGCCGTACTCCCCTCTCAGCTGATCCCGAACGATCTCGCCGCGCTCGATGGCGATCACGCGCTTGCGCATGGTGTTTACGATTTCTTTGTTATGCGTGGCCATCACGATGGTCGTACCGCGAAAATTGATCTCTTCCAGCAGGTTCATAATTCCCCAGGAGGTCTCAGGGTCGAGGTTGCCTGTAGGTTCGTCCGCGACGATGACCGCGGGGTTGTTGACGATGGCCCGGGCGATGGCGACGCGCTGCTGCTCTCCCCCTGAGAGCTGCGCCGGCAGGCTGCCGGCTTTGTGCTTCAGCCCCACAAGCTCCAGCACTTCCATCGTGCGGCGTCGGATAAGACGGCTAGGGGTCTCGATCACTTCCATGGCGAACGCTACATTCTCAAAAGCCGTAAGCTTGGGAAGCAGCTTGTAGTCTTGGAAAATAACTCCGATGTTGCGGCGGACGAACGGAATTTTGCGATGCTTGAGCTTTCCTATATTAAATCCGTTAACCGATATTTGGCCTTTGGTCGGGTATTCCTCCCGGTAGATCAGCTTCATGAACGTGGATTTGCCCGCTCCGGACGGACCCACGATATATACGAATTCATTCCGGTCGATGACGACGTTAATGCCATGAAGCGCCGTCGTACCGTCTGCATAGGTCTTCGATATGTCCTGCATTTCAATCACGCATTATCACTTCCTGTTAAGATTCAGACTTTAGATACTTCGACATCATGCCCGATATTCCTCTCTCTGTCGATGGTTTCCGGGGAGAATTGTGTCGACATGACCGAGACAATCCTATACCCTGTCTGGGTTCGCGGAATTTTTTGAGAATTTTTTAATGTAGCGGTACAACAATTTGGACGGCAGATCGTATATGTATTTAGGAACATTTGTAAAAAAGGTATGATTTTCTGAAGGGGCGGGTCGCCATGAAAAAAATAGGTCTAATCACGATGATCATCCTGTTGATGATGGTCGGGGCCGGCGTAGGCAGCGCAATGAGCTACGGCAGCGACGAGGCGCTTCCGGAGGAGTTCAGCGTAGGAGGCTTAGCGCTCGGCGGCTTGTCCCCCGATGCGGCGATTGTAAAGCTGAACTCGCGAATCTCGGAGCTGGAAGCGACTCAGGTAACCCTCGATTCGAACGGCTTGAATCTATCGTCGGAATCGAATGCCAGCGCTGGTGTCGCCGTGCTGTCGCTTAAGGAATTAGGATTGGACATACAGGCCGAGGAAGCGATTCGGGCAATCGAACGCCATCGCGGCTATTCCTGGTGGGAACGGGCGAAGCAACGGATTCAGGGAATGCCAAGCGAATCCTACGGCATTAACGTCGCCTGGGATGAAGCGGTATTATCCCGAACCGCCAATCAGGCGTGGGGAAGCCTCATTCAGGAGACGGGAGCGAATGCGACCCGAACGATCGACGAGCGGGATACCGTCGTCTACAAGCCGGAACGGATGGGGCGGCGTATCGAGCTGGAAGGCGCCATTCGGGAAATCCGCAAGCTCGCGCCCGCCTCTCTCGCCGATACCGGAGGAAATCAGGTTCATCGGGTCGAAGCGGCTGTTCTGGAAGTCCCTCCGGAAATCACGGTCGCTCGTCTGAAGGAGGACGGCCTGGAGCGCAAGCTTGTGGAGTTCACGACCTCCTTCGCCACCAGCGGCGAGGGTCGCTCTCACAATGTGACGGCAGCCGCGAAGGCTTTGAACGACACCCTGCTGAAGCCTGGAGAAGTATTCGAATACGGCAAAATCGTCGCGAAGGCAGAGAAGGAATACGGCTATAAGGAAGCTCCCGTCATTCTCAAGGGCAAGCTTACTCCGGGCATCGGCGGCGGCATCTGCCAGGTTTCGAGCACGCTGTACAATGCCGCTCTGCTGACCGGGCTTGAGATTGTCGAGCGGCGCAACCATTCCCTGCCTGTCAGCTACTTGCCGCGCGGTCTGGACGCGACGTTCGCGGATGGCTACGTCAACTTCAAGTTTCGCAATTCGACGGGCAAACAGCTGCTCATTCGTACGGTCGTCAGCGACAAGACCGTCACCGTCAAGCTGTTCGGAACGATGCCGGACAACGTATCGTATCGCACGGAAACGGCCGAGCTGAAAGTGAATCCGCCGAAGACGCAGTTCGTCGCCGACCCCGCCGTCACGCCTGGCCAGCAGAAGCTGGTTCAGAAGGGCGCCAGCGGCTACGTCGTCGAAGCCTTCCTGATCAAGAGCGTCGATGGGATCGTTGCGGAGCGGAAGAAACTGTCCAAGGATACGTATCGCACTCAGGATACGCTGATCGCCGTTCATCCGGACGATCCGCGGCTGCTTCCCAATGGCAGCGGGAAGATCCCGCAGACGGACCGCAGCGAGACACCTCCGTCCGGGGAACCTAGCAGGGAGATCATAGAGCCGATATAATCAAAGCCTTCGGATCGGGATCGCCCGGACAGCAAGATTATCCCGTTCCGATATTAAGAAGAAGCGCGCCCCTGAAGATTCCGGCAGGGCGCGCTTCTTTATGCTGAATGATCCGGTTTACCGGCTTCTTTCCTCGTATTCCTCGACCCATGCCGCCGTGCGGGAAAGCCCGGCTTCCGCGCGCGCGATGGCGGCCTCCACTTGCGGAGTTGCCGTGCCGCCGTAGACGTCGCGGGCGTTGACGACGGCTTCCGGCTGAAGCACGGCATAGATCCGGTCGTCGAACAGCTCGGAGAATTGCTTGAACTCGTCCAGAGTCAGATCGAGCAGGAACTTGTTCTGCTGGATGCAGTACAGAACAGTCTTGCCGATGACTTCGTGCGCTTGGCGGAAAGGCAAGCCCTTGCCGACGAGGAAGTCCGCAATGTCCGTCGCATTCGAGAAGTCCTGGTCGACGGCGCGCCGCATCTTGTCCTTGCGCACCTTCATCGTCTCGATCATGGAAGCGAACAGCTGCAGCGCTCCTTGCAGCGTTTTGACCGTGTCGAACATGCCTTCCTTGTCTTCCTGCATGTCCTTGTTGTAGGCAAGCGGCAGCGACTTCAGCACGGTCAGCAGGCCGACGAGGTTGCCATAGACGCGGCCGGTCTTCCCGCGGACGAGCTCCGGCACATCCGGGTTTTTCTTCTGCGGCATGATGCTGGAGCCGGTGCAGAAGGCGTCATCGAGCTCGACAAACTGGAACTCGGTGCTGGACCAGAGAATCAGCTCTTCGCTCATGCGGGACAGGTGCGTCATGATCAGCGATGCCCCGGCCAGGAATTCGACAATGAAGTCGCGGTCGCTGACGGCATCGAGGCTGTTCTCGTAGACGCGGCCAAAATTCAGCTGCTCCGCCGTAAAGTGGCGGTCGATCGCGAATGTCGTGCCGGCCAAAGCGCCAGCGCCGAGCGGCAGCGCGTCGACGCGCTTGTAGCTGTCCTGCAGGCGCTCGATATCGCGGCCGAACATCGAGACGTACGCCATCAGGTGATGTGCGAACAGAATCGGCTGCGCCCGCTGAAGATGCGTGTAGCCCGGCACGATCGTGTCGAGGTTTTGTTTGGCTTGTCCGATCAGCGCCGATTGAAGCTTGCGCAGCATCTCTACGAACTCGACGACACGCTTGCGAAGGTACAGGTGCATGTCGGTGGCGACTTGGTCGTTGCGGCTGCGTCCCGTATGCAGCTTGCCCCCGACCGGTCCGACCTCTTCGATCAGCGCCTTCTCGATGTTCATGTGGATGTCTTCGTCGGCGATCAGGAACCGCTGCTCTCCGCTGCGGATTTTCTCGCGCACCTTCAGCAGACCCGCTTTGATCGTCTCCACGTCCTCGGCCGGGAGAATGCCGCATTTGCCAAGCATCGTCACGTGCGCCAGGCTACCTTGGATGTCCTCTTCGGCCAATTCCTTGTCGAACGTAATCGATGCCGTATATTCTTCAACCAGTTGGTCCGTTTGCTTCGTGAAACGGCCTCCCCACAGCTTGCTCATTTATCGAATACCCCTCTCTTCTGAAGAACTGCTCCGAACGGCAAAAGGGGAGCGCCGCGCGGCGAAGGTGCCTCCCGTCATGGCCCCGGCTGACGGGGGATGGTTCGGCAGGCTTCGGGCGCGGTTCTCCCTTTTGCTCTTTATCGATTAAATGCCGGAAGCCCCGTTGACGCCGGAAGAAACCTTCAGGCGAAGAGCGTTCAGGCGGATAAAGCCGGTAGCGTCGCCTTGATCGTACGCTTGCGTAGGATCGGCCTCCATCGTCGCGATGTGCGGGTTGTAGAGGCTGACCGGGCTTTTCAGTCCGGCGGCGATGATGTTGCCTTTGTAGAGCTTCAGGCGGACGGTGCCCGTCACGTTATTCTGGCTCTCGTTCACGAGCGCTTGGATGGCCAGACGCTCAGGCGCAAACCAGAAGCCGTTGTACACCAGGGTGCTATATTTGGAGATCAAGGAATCGCGGAGGTGCATGACGTCGCGATCCATGGTCAGGGACTCAATCTTGCGGTGAGCGGCGAACAGGATGCTGCCGCCCGGCGTTTCGTACACGCCGCGGCTCTTCATGCCGACGAAGCGGTTCTCGACCATGTCGACGCGCCCGATGCCGTGCTTGCCGCCGACTTCATTCAGCTTCTCCATCACGTCCAGCGGGCTCAAGCGTTCGCCGTTGATCGCGACGCAGTTGCCGGCTTCGAAGTCGAGCTCGATATACTCGGCTTGATCCGGAGCTCTCTCCGGCGATACGCTGAGCACATACATCTCCTCGACCTCCGGCGCGCTCGGATCGAACCAAGGGTCCTCCAGCATTCCGCTTTCGAAGCTGATGTGCAGCAGGTTGCGGTCCGTCGAGTACGGCTTGGCGGCCGACGCCTGAACCGGAATACCGTGCTTCTCGGCGTAAGCGATCATCTCGGCGCGGCCCGGAAAGGCTGCGCGGAACGCTTCGTTGCGCCATGGCGCAATGACTTCGATGTTAGGCGCCAGGGCCGCGGCCGTCAGCTCGAAACGAACCTGGTCGTTGCCCTTACCGGTCGCGCCGTGCGCGATGTAGGTTGCGCCTTCCGCTTGCGCGATCTCAACCATGCGCTTGGCGATGAGCGGACGCGCGATGCTCGTGCCGAGCAGGTATTGTCCCTCGTACAGGGCTCCCGCTTGGAACATCGGGAAGATGAAGTCTTTGGCGAACTCCGCGCGGAGATCGTCGATGTACACTTTGGAAGCGCCGGTCTTGAGCGCTTTCTCCTCGAGGCCGTCGAGTTCGTCCTTCTGGCCGATGTCCGCGGTGAAGGTGATGATCTCGGCGTCGTACGTTTCCTTCAGCCACGTGAGGATGACCGAGGTGTCCAGACCGCCGGAGTAGGCGAGCACGATTTTGTTTTTTGCCATGGGAATGGGTAGCTCCTTTGAAATCAATATCGTTCGTAAATGGGGTCTCCCCTTCGCTCGGGAGGGCTTGCCGCTGATGCGATGGCGCTCTGCCTCGGTGGATTTCCCATCCGCTCAGAATTGTCGGATTCGTCCCTGCACCGTTCTCCCATCCGCATAGGCGCCGGAATTCGGTTGCTGCCACCGCCCTCCCATTCGCTCAGTGCGCCGGGATTCGGTCATCAAAGACAATTGCAAAAACTGCAACTAACTACCGAGTTCTAGCTACCGTTAAACAGAATAGATGCAATTCATACAACTCTATCCGACGAAACGTCTGAGCAAAGGGCAATCCGCCGTAATTAGTTGTACAAAATACAATTCATGCGCCACATGACACCCGGAGGCGATTAATTAATTGTACTCTATACAACTAACACCTGTCAGAGTACGCGATTGGCCTTGAAGAATCGGCCTATCCAACTTCCTTCCGCAGCTTACATAATTGCGGCCATGATCGCTTTCTGAGCGTGAAGACGGTTCTCGGCTTCGTCGAAAATGACGGAGTTTTTGCCGTCGATCACGCCTTCGGTGACTTCCTCGCCGCGGTGGGCGGGCAAGCAATGCATGAACAGGTAGTCCGCTTTAGCGTATTTGACGAGTTCCTCGTTGATCTGGTAGTTTTTGAACGCTTTCTCGCGTTCCTTCTGCTCTTCCTCGAAGCCCATGCTCGCCCACACATCCGTATAGACGACATCGGCTCCTTCAATTGCTTCCCGAGGATCTCTGAGAATTTGGACGCTGCCTCCGGTTTCGGCCGCCGCTTCCTTGGACGACTGGACGGACCGCTCGCTTGGATCATAGCCTTCCGGCGACGCGCTGGCGAAATTCATCCCCAGCTTGGCCGCGCCCATCATCAACGAGTGGAGCACATTGTTGCCGTCGCCGATGTAAGCGACCTTGAGGCCTTCCAGCTTTCCCTTGTGCTCAAGGACCGTCTGATAGTCGGCCAGCGCCTGGCACGGATGGGATTGGTCGGACAACGCATTAATGACGGGAATCGTCGCTCCGCGAGCCAACTCCACTACATTGCGGTGTCCGAAGGTACGGATAATCATGCCGTCGAGGTAACGCGACATAACCTGTGCCGTATCCAGTATCGTCTCGCCGCGTCCCATCTGAATGTCGTTGCGGCTCAGGAACAGAGCCTGACCGCCAAGCTGGTACATGCCGACCTCGAACGAGACGCGGGTACGCGTAGAAGACTTTTCAAAAATCATGCCCAGAGATTTGCCCTTCAAGGGCTGATAGATCTCGCCGGCTTTCTGCTTCCGTTTAATATCGATAGCCAGATCGAGCAAATACCGAATTTCTTCCGGCGAGTAATCCACCAGACCGAGAAAGTCGCGGCCCTTCAATTGAATGGCGAGCTGTTCCAGATTCGCTGCCGTAGTCAAGGCTGCCGCCTCCTTTAATAGTAAGATACAACGCCCTTGCGCCTTCGCGAAGAACGGCTGATTTAAGAACTAACGGGCTTGGCGGCCGCTTGCTCCGCAAGCACGGTTGCAATCAGACCGACTGCCGTATCGATCTCTTCGTGCGTAACGAGCAGATTCGGAAGCAGTCGAATGACGTTGGGACCGGCCGGTACAACCAGCAAGCCCCGCTTGTGCAGCTCCGCGATCGCTTCGGCGGAAGGCCCATGGCATAGGATGCCGACAAGCAGTCCCTTGCCGCGCACCTGATCGACGTTCGGCAGCCCATCCAGCTTCTCGTGAAGCTGCGCCAGCAGGTAATCTGCAGCCTCAGCCGCGCGCTCGACAACATTCTCCTTAAGCATCGTCTCGATCGTAGCTGCGACTACCGCCATCGCAATCGGCGTGCCGCCGAATGTCGTCGCATGCGCGCCAGGCACGAATGCGGGGCTCACGTGCGCCTTCGCCAGCATCGCGCCGACAGGGAAGCCGCTTCCGATGCCCTTGGCCAAGGTGAAGATGTCAGGCTCCACATCGTAATGCTCGTAGGCGAACAGCTTGCCTGTACGCCCCATTCCGGTCTGAACCTCGTCGAGGATCAGCAGCAGGCCATGGCGATCGCACAGAGCGCGCACTCCCCGCAGGAAGTCCGGATCGACGGGGATGACGCCGCCTTCGGCTTGCACCAGCTCCAGCATGATCGCCGCCGTCTTGTCGTTCACCGCCGCTTCGAGCGCCGCCAGGTCGTGCAGAGGCACGTGCGCGAACCCTTCCGGCAAAGGCAGGAAGCCTTCCTTGACTTTGTCCTGTCCCGTTGCGGTCAGCGTTGCGAGCGTTCGTCCGTGGAACGACTGGTTAAAGGTAATTACCTCATAACGGTCGTTGCCCTTCAGCTTCTGCTGATAGCGACGGGCAAGCTTGATCGCGGCTTCGTTCGCCTCTGCGCCGCTGTTGCAGAAGAACACCGCGTCGGCGCAGCTATTGTCGACCAGCAGCCTTGCCGCCTTCTCCTGGTTCGGATTGCTGAACAGATTGGACACATGCCAAAGCTGGTCGAGCTGCTTCACCAGGGCATCCTTGACCGCATCCGGCACATGGCCAAGATTGGTTACCGCCAGCCCGCTCATGAAATCAAGGTATTCCTTCCCTTGATCGTCCCACAGCCGGCTGCCCTTCCCCTTCACCAGCGTAATGGGATATCTTGCATACGTCGAGAACATCGCGCTTTCACTCATTCGTATCTCTCCTTTATCCGCCGAATCTCCTTGGCCTCTCTAGGCTCTGACGATTCGGGTCCCAATGTCGCCTTCCGCGAGCGCCCGGCTTAGTACGCGTTCGATGGAGCCGTCCACGATCAGCACTTCCTTCACTTGGCCGTGCAGGCAGCTCATAGCGGCTCGCACCTTCGGAATCATGCCGCCGTAGATTTCCTCCGTGCGAATCATCTCTTCGATCTCCGCGAACGTAACCTGAGGAAGCACTTGTTTCTTCCCGTCCACGCTGCGCATAATGCCCGGCACATCGGTCACGACGATCATTGTATCGACGCCGAGAGAAGACGCGACCGCTCCTGCCGCCGTATCTGCGTTAATATTGTACCGCTGACCGGCCTCGTCGATGCCGATCGGGGCGATCACGGGCAAAAAGCCCAAGCCGATGATGCCTTCTACCATCGCCGCATTCACGCCGGTAACGTCCCCGACAAGACCGACCTCGTTCGCGTTCTCGACCGGCTTTGCCAGAATGAGCTTGCCGTCCGTGCCGGAGAGTCCGATCGATTGCGCTCCGTTCTGCTGCAGCTTGCGAACGATCTCCTTGTTGATGCGTCCCGCCAGCACCATCTCCACGACATCCAGCGTCGCCTCGTCGGTCACGCGGAGTCCGTTCACGAAGCGGCTCTCGATGCCCAGCTTGCCTAGCGTTTCGTTAATGGCGGGTCCTCCACCATGCACGATAACCGGCTCAACGCCTTGCGATTGCAGCTCGCGCAAATCCTGAAAAAATACGTCCGGGAGCGCCGCGAGCGTGCTCCCCCCGCATTTCATGACGAATCGTCGTTTGCTCATGTCCCTCTTCCTCTCCTTACGTCCGATACGCAGCGTTGATACGCACGTAATCGTACGTCAGATCGCAGCCCCAAGCCGTAGCCTGCCCGCTGCCCATGTTAAGGTTGACGTGAATGCCGACGGTATCGCCCTTTAAGTAAGCCAAAGCCAGCTCCTCGTCAAAAGGAATCGGACGGGACTGCTCCAGAACGACAATCTCTCCCAAGCGGATATCGACCGTAGCCACGTCGACCGGCTGTCCGGCACGTCCTACGGCGGCAATGATACGTCCCCAGTTGGCATCCGCGCCGTAGACAGCGGATTTCACGAGACTGGAGCCGATAATCGTCTTGGCGATCGCTTGCGCGGCTTCGTCGCTGCTCGCGCCGACCACCGTCGTCTCAATCAGCTTCGTAGCGCCTTCGCCATCCCGCGCGATCGCCTTGGCCAACTCCGCGCACACATGACGCAAGCCGTCCGCAAACGCGGCGAAATCCGGATGCTCGCGGGTAAGCTCGTTGTTCTCGGCCAAGCCGCTGGCCATTGCGACCAGCATGTCGTTCGTGCTTGTATCGCCATCCACCGTAATCATGTTAAAGCTCACGTTGGTCACTTCGCGAAGCACCTCTTGCAGCAGGGAAGATCCGATGAGCGCATCCGTCGTGACGAAGCCGAGCATCGTCGCCATGTTCGGATGAATCATGCCGGAGCCCTTCGCCGCCCCCGCGATCGTTACGGTTCTGCCGTCAACGTCCAGCGTCACGCAGCTAACCTTCTTCACGAGATCCGTAGTAAGAATCGCCTGGCAGAAATCATCCGAGCCTTGAGCGTCGCTTCTCAGCTTGCCGGGAAGCTTCTCAATGCCGGCATTTACCCGGTCCATCTTCAACAGCTCGCCGATGACTCCCGTGGAGGCCACCGCTACCTCATCTGCGCCGACGCCGAGCGCCAGCGCCGCGTTCGCCTGCATCGCGCGGGCGTCCGCTTCCCCCTGCGCTCCCGTGCAGGCGTTGGCGTTGCCGCTGTTCACGATAACCGCGCGGAGAACGCCGCCCTTGTCCAGCGCTTCCCGCGTGACCAGAAGCGGAGCCGCTTGGAATAAATTCGTCGTATATACGGCAGCGGCAGCAGCCGGAACCTCGCACGCAATGACCCCCAGATCGTGGCGCTCCGTCTTCTTCAAGCCGCAATGAAGACCTCCCGCCTTAAAGCCCTTAGGCGTTGTTACGCCGCCATCCTCCACGATCTTGTAGCTTTGTTTTCCCATGATTGTCGGTTCGTTCCTCTCGTCCGTATATTAAGGGTACACCGGCGTGAATTGAAGCCCGAGCGTCTCGTCCCAATTCATGAGCAGGTTCAAATTCTGAATGGCTTGGCCAGCCGCGCCCTTCACCAGGTTGTCAATGACGGAAATGAATGTCACGCGACCGGTTCTCTCGTCGACCGAGAACCCGATGTCGCAGTAGTTCGTGCCGTAGACCTCTTTCGTCGCCGGCCAATGCCCTTCCGGGCGGACGCGCACGAACTTGCGTCCTTCATAGAACTGACGGTACAGCTCCACGAAGTCCGCGCTCGATCTTGGCTCCGTCAAGGTCGCGTACATCGTTGTCATGATGCCGCGGGTCATCGGCACGAGGTGAGTCGTGAACGTCGTCACGACCGGACGCCCCGCCGCCTCGGACAGCACTTGCTCGATCTCCGGCGTATGCTGGTGCTTATTCACCTTGTAGGCTTTGAAATTTTCGTTGATCTCGGAATAGTGAGCGCTCAGATTCAAGCCGCGACCCGCGCCGGAAACGCCGGACTTCGCGTCGATGATCAGGCTGTCGGGATTAACCCAGCCCGCCTTCACCGCCGGATACAGTCCAAGCAGCGCGGAGGTTGTAAAGCAGCCGGGATTGGAAATAAAGTCCGTCCGGGGCACCTGATCTCCGTACACTTCCGCCAAGCCGTACACTGCCCGGTCTATCAGCGCCTTGTCGGCAGGCTCGTGCTTGTACCATTGTTTATAAACATCGCCCGACTTCAATCGGAAATCGCCGGACAGATCGATCACCTTCAAGCCCGCTTCAAGAAATTGCGGCGCCAGCTTCATGCTTACGCCATGCGGCGTAGCCAGAAATACGACATCCGCCTTGTCGCGAATGGCTGGAATATCGAGTCCGTCCAACAGATCCGTGCGAATCTCCGTCAGATGGGGGAAGCCCTCGGCGATCGGAGTCCCTGCGGTCGAGGAGGAGATCACGGAGGTGACCGTTACGTTAGGATGAGATTGCAGCAATCGGATCAACTCTACTCCGCCGTAGCCGGTGGACCCGACAATTGCCGCGCGAATCAGCTTTGCATTCATAAGGATATTCCCCCTGCGTATAAAAAAGTATGGCTTGTATAACGCATTGCCTCCGCCATGCGCGGAGCAAAAACCATCCTCAATTGTAACGGATTACGTTGGCGAATGAAAGAACGGATGTGAAGATGGGGCCGAATTTGAAATATGTATTATTATACATCCGAAGTATTATTTATTCAATGGCCGTTTAAATATAAGTTTATCCCTCATCGCTATGCCCCTATCGGCTCTTTTCCCGCATATCGGGCTGTCTCCGGGCAGGTGATCGGCTTCGTCTGTCGGTCACTTTCGCCGGCTCTATTGAAACCGATCTTCGTGAAAGCCCTCCCCCAGCACTTCGGCTGCGTTCGTGATGATCACGAACGCGTCCGGGTCCGCATCGCGAACGAGCAGCTTCAGCCGGACCACTTCGTTCTGTCCGACGACTACCAGCAGAACCGGACGATCGTCGCCTGTGTAGCCGCCCACCCCTTGAAGCCTTGTCAGCCCCCTGTCCAGCTCGTGAAGGATGGCTCCCGATACGCGGTCGGGGCACTTGGAGATGATAAAGGCGGCTTTGGAGGTTTGCAGTCCGGACTGAATCAGATCAATGGTCTTGCTCGTCGTAAACAAGCCGATCAGCGCATACAGCGCGTTTTCGAGCGAAATGAACAACCCCGCCGACAGAATCACCAGACCGTCGAGCGTCGCCACCGCCAAGCCGAGACGCAGACCCAGCACTCGATGTATAATTTGCGCCGCGACATCCAGTCCGCCCGTCGATCCTCGTCCGCGAAAAACAAGTCCCAGGCCGACGCCGACTCCCAGACCACCGTATAAAGCGGCAAGGAGCGGATCGTGAGTCGGCGGCGTCCAGTGAGAGGTCAACAGCACAAACAAAGGCAAGCACACCGAGCCCACTGCCGTTTTCATGCCGAAATGCTTGCCCAGTACAAGCACCCCCGCGATGAAAAGGGGGATGTTCAATGCCCACTGCGTATAGGCGGGGGGAATCTGCGCAAGCGTATATATAATGACGGAAATACCGGAGATGCCTCCTGAAGCGATCTGATTCGGCAGAAGGAACAGGTTAAAGCTGGCCGCAATGAAAAAAGCACCCAGCAGCATAGAAATATAACTGAAGATCGTATATGTGCGCTTAGAGAATCGCGGCGATCTTCGCTTGTTCGGAAGAGTTGGAATCAAGGTCGCTCTCTCTTCATTCTGGACCATGGCGTGAACCTCATCTCGCTTTAATCGGTTGGCATCCCGCGGCTTGCTTGTTCTCCGGTTGAAGAAGCCATGAGACCTCATCTTTCATTATATACGGAAAGCTTAGGATTTACAGATGGTTGCGGAGGCAGGGACGCCTCCTCCGATTCCACGCAGAGGGGCGCCTCACTCGCTTAATGACGCAAAAGAACCTCCTGCGCAAGATCGCGCAGGAGGTTCTGTCGGAATTACAAGGCTTACTGGACTTCCTGCTTGATCTGGCTGCGCAGGTAGCCGTCGATGAAAGAGCCGATATCGCCATCCATCACCGCGCCTACATTCCCTGTCTCAACGGATGTCCGATGGTCCTTGACCATGCTGTACGGGTGAAAAACGTAAGAGCGGATCTGGCTGCCCCAGGCAATCTCCATCTGCTCGCCGCGCACTTCGGCCAGCTCCTTCTGCTGCTCTTGAATCTTAAGCTCGTAGAGCTTGGACTGGAGCATCTTCATCGCCTTCTCGCGGTTCTGAATCTGCGAGCGCTGCGTCTGGCAAGCGACGACAATGCCGGTGGGCAAGTGGGTGATGCGAATAGCCGAATCGGTTTTATTGATATGTTGGCCGCCCGCTCCGCTGGAACGATAGGTATCGATGCGAAGATCGTCCGGACGGATGTCGACCTGAATCTCGTCGTTGATCTCCGGCACGACATCGCAGGATACAAAGGAAGTATGTCGTCTCCCCGAAGCGTCGAACGGAGAGATTCGCACCAGTCGATGCACACCCTTCTCCGCCTTCAGGTAGCCGTATGCGTTGTGGCCTCTCACTTGAATCGTTACGCTCTTGATACCCGCCTCGTCGCCGGGAAGATAATCCAGCAACTCAACCTTAAAGCCGTTTTTCTCCGCCCATCTCGTGTACATCCGGTACAGCATCTGGGCCCAATCCTGCGACTCGGTGCCGCCGGCTCCGGGGTGAAGCTCAAGGATCGCGTCCAGCTTGTCGTAAGGCTGATTCAGCAGCAATTGCAGCTCGAAGGCGTCGACTTTGGCGGAAAGCTTCCCTACACTTTCGTTCCACTCGCCCGCCATGGACTCGTCGGCTTCCTCTTCCAAAATCTCCAGCATGTCTTCGAGATCGCGGCATTCGCTCGCCAAGCCTTCGTACTGATCGACAACCGACTTGATGGCGTTCATCTCTCCGATAAGGGATTGCGCCTTCTCGTTATCGTCCCAGAAATTCGGATCGCTCATTTTGACTTCGTAGTTCTCGATCTGTTCTTTCTTCAGATCTAAGTCAAAGAGACCCCCTAAGTTGCTGAAGTCGCTTCGCATTCGCGCGAAGGTCTTGCTTAACGGAAACATCTAGCTCGAACATCGTTGAATCACCTCGTCGAAATCTTGTGCCGGCAACGCGGCTGCGCCTCGTTGATTCAGGCTTTAATCAGTCTATGCGGCCATGGCACATTTTGTATTTCTTCCCGCTTCCGCACGGGCATGGATCGTTGCGACCGACAGCGCTGACGTTGCGGGTCTTCGGCTTCTTCGGACCTTCCTCCGCTTTCGCGTCAACGGCTTGTCCTTCCGCAACGGCCTCACGCTTGGGCGCGGCTTGCACCTGGGCTTTCATAATGTAGAGGGTAACCTCTTCCTCGATCCTTTCGATCATGGAGAGGAACATGTTATGGCCTTCGAATTGATATTCGCGAAGCGGATCGTTTCCTCCGTAGGCGCGCAGATGTATGCCTTGGCGCAAGTGATCCATGGAGTCGATATGATCCATCCACTTGCTGTCTACCGCGCGAAGGACGACTACTTTCTCGAATTCCCTCATCGTCTCCAGGCCGATCGTTTCTTCGCGTTCGTCGTAGAGCTTGTTCACCGACTCGACGAGCATCTCGATCATTTCTTCCTTTTCCTTGCCCCAGAGATCGTCCTTCGTCAGACGATCCTCCGGAAGGAAGTGCGTATGCGCGTAGGTAATCAAGCTGTCGAAGTCCCAATCCTCCGGCACGTCGTTGTCGGGACAGTGGCTTTCGACCGCCTTGGCAATGACCGAGCGGATCATTCCGGTAATGATCTCGCGAATATTGTCGGAATTGAGAATCGCCCGGCGATCTCCGTAGATTCTCTCCCGTTGCAGGTTAATTACGTCGTCGTACTGAAGGACAATTCTTCGAGTATCGAAGTTGCTGCCTTCGACGCGTTTCTGGGCAGACTCGATCGCCCTTGTAATGAGGCGGCTCTCAATAGGAGACTCCTCATCGAAGCCAAGCCGCTCCATCATACCCATGATGTTGTCTGCGCCAAACCTTCTCATTAGCTCGTCCTGCATGGACAGGTAAAACTGCGAGGACCCCGGATCTCCCTGGCGTCCCGCACGGCCGCGCAGCTGGTTGTCGATCCGGCGCGATTCGTGACGCTCCGTACCGATAATGTGCAGGCCGCCCTTGTCAGCCACGCCTTCGCCGAGCAGAATGTCCGTACCGCGTCCGGCCATATTCGTCGCAATCGTTACTGTGCCATACTGGCCGGCGTTCGTAATGATGGCGGCTTCCTCGGCATGGTACTTGGCGTTGAGAACCTGGTGGGTGACACCCTTCTTCTTCAGCATCTCCGAGATGCGCTCGGAGTTCTCGATCGAGACGGTGCCGACGAGCACAGGCTGTCCCGTCGCATGACGGCTGACGATCTCCTCGACAACCGCCTTGTACTTGCCGTTCTCGGATTTGTAGACGACATCCGGAATATCGGTACGGATCATCGGACGGTTGGTCGGCACCTGCACAACCTCCAGACCGTAGATCCGCTTGAATTCCTCTTCCTCCGTCTTTGCCGTACCGGTCATGCCGGCCAGCTTGCCGTACATTCGGAAGTAGTTCTGGAACGTAATCGTCGCAAGCGTCATGCTCTCGTTCTGTACGGTGAGCTGCTCCTTCGCCTCGATGGCTTGATGAAGGCCCTCGCTGTAACGGCGGCCGGCCATCAGACGGCCCGTAAATTCGTCGACGATGACGACTTCGTCTTCCTGAACGACGTAATCGACGTCGCGCTTCATAATGTAACGGGCGCGCAACGCCTGGTTAACGTGATGGTTCAACGTGACATGCTCATGCGAGAACAGGTTGTCGATGTTGAACGCGCGCTCGACCTTGGTAACCCCCGTCTCGGTTAAGGCGATGCTGCGCATCTTGATGTCGACGGTAAAGTCCTCTGTATCGGTCAGGCGGCTGACAAGACGATCGGCCGCGTAATACAGCTCGGTAGACTTCTGGGCTTGACCGGATATGATAAGCGGCGTACGGGCTTCGTCGACGAGAATGGAATCGACTTCGTCGATGATCGCATAACGAAGCGGACGCTGAACCATCTGCTCCTTGTAAAGCACCATATTGTCGCGCAGGTAATCAAACCCGAACTCGTTGTTCGTGCCGTAAGTAATATCGCAAGCGTAAGCTTCCTGCTTCTCTTCATGAGACAGACCATGAAGGTTGCAGCCCACCGTCATCCCCAGGAAGCTGTAGATTTGTCCCATGAGCGCGCTATCCCGCTGCGCCAGATAATCGTTCACGGTGATGACGTGAACGCCCTCGCCCTGCAGGGCGTTCAAATAGACCGCAAGCGTGCCGACGAGCGTCTTGCCTTCTCCGGTTCTCATCTCGGCGATCTTGCCGTGATGAAGCACCATGCCCCCGATGAGCTGCACGTCGAAATGGCGCATATTAAGCACGCGCTTGGAAGCTTCCCGGACGACCGCGAACGCCTCCGGCAAAATATCGTCCAACGACTCGCCCTTAGCGACGCGTCCGCGGAATTCCTGCGTCTTGTCGCGAAGCTGATCGTCGCTAAGCGAGGCAATCCCGGTTTCCAGTCCGTTGATCTGATCTACGGTCTTAAGAAGTCGCTTCACCTCACGTTCATTGGCATCTCCGAATATTTTTTTGACCAGTCCAAGCATATCGAATGTACCCCTCTCTCACGGGTCTAACTATATCTTTACATTTTATCAGTTTGGGCAATGCGGGGCAAGGAAGGGAGTTCAAGGAAAATGCTGAAAAAAATGCGATCGGACGCTTCAGGAATAAAGGAGCTTCATCCGTTCTAATTAAAGGCTCGCGATCTTCCGATAGCAATAGGAAGAAGTACCCATACGGAGGAATTCCCATGAACTACAGAATCAGCGGTTCCCAATCCGTCCCGACATCACCCAAATCCCACGCAGCTTCGCCCCGAGACAGCGAAATCCAGCAGCTTAACAAGCAAAAAGCAAAATGGCAAGAGGAGCTCCAGAAGGTTAACTCCAACGCGGAGCTTGACTCCAAAATCAAAGCGGAGCGCGTAAGATCGATCACAAGCAACATTCAACAGATCGAAATGCGGATCTCGGAAATTAGAGCGGAGGAAATCAAGCAGAAGACGGAGGAGGCGCAGCCCTCCACGCCTGCTCCCCAGGAAACGAAGCCCGAGCTGGACCCCCATCTCGTGGCCGTCATCGAGAAAAGCGTTTCATACGACCAGCTCAGTAAAATGGTGAGCCAAAAAACCGATATGAAGGGCAGCATTACCCGTCTGGAAGGCGAAGTGCGCATGGATCGGGCTATGCTGGAACATAATCCACATAACGACTCGGGAAAATCGTTGATGCTTGAGAATGCAGAGAATACGACCTTCAAGATGAAACGTGAAATGGCACAGGAGCTCCAAGGCCACATTCATTCCACGAATCAGAAAATCGGAGAGCTGATATCAAGCATTAACGAAACGAACGAAGCCGTTGAGCCGGCCAAGCAAGAAGATAAATCGACAGACAACGGTGTAACCGGGCAGCCGTCCAAGCCGAGCGACAAAAGTGCTGGAGACTCTCCTGTCTCGGAAAGCCGGAACGAACCTGCGGCCATCGACATTAAGGTGTAGCCGCGTTCCGGATTTCTATGGGTTGGCTCTTCAAGAACAATGCCCCGAAGCGTTCGGGGCATTGTCCTTTGCGTAGCTTCCCTTCTCCTCTCATCTTCCTTGCTCATACTCGCCGATTTGCCGCAAGCACAGCTCCTTGACAGGGTCGCCCCGCAAGAAAGCGCGATGCCATTCGACCGTTTTCTCCAGCGATGCCTTTAAATCCCACGGCGGCGCCCAGCCTAATCTGGCTCTCGCCTTGGCGCTATCCAATTGAAGAAGGTTGGCTTCTCGATACTCGACCGGATTGCGATGCCCATTGCTGTCGATAGCGCCGCCTCCCCATATTCGGCTGACCTCCTTAGCTACCTCTTCTACAGAGTGGATATCCTGCTCGCTCGGACCGAAGTTCCAAGCTTCGAACATATCGGTATTCTCCTCCAGGTAAAGGCGCTGCGCCAGCCGAAGATAGCCGTCCAAAGAAGCCAGCACATGCTGCCACGGACGCACGGAACTAGGGTTCCGAAGCGAGATGGCCGTTCCGCCGGCCAGCGCCCTCAAGCAGTCTGGAACCAAGCGATCCTCCGACCAATCTCCTCCCCCGATAATGTTGCCGGCCCGCGCGGTAGCGACGGCAGCCCCATGCCCGCCGCTGACAGCCCGCCGAAGCAGGAAAGACTCGGCATAGCAGCGAGTGGCCAGCTCCGCGCAGGCTTTAGAAGCCGAATAAGGGTCTTTGCCTCCCAGCCGCTCATTCTCGCGATACCCCCACAGCCATTCCCGGTTTTCGTATACCTTGTCTGTCGTCACGATCACCGCCGCACGAACGGAGGGGCACTGCCGAATCGCCTCAAGCAGATGAACCGTCCCCATCACATTGGTCGCGAAGGTGCCGACAGGTTCGGTATAGGATTGCCGTACGAGCGGCTGCGCAGCTAGATGGAAGACAATCTCCGGTTCGCACCGATTTACCGCTTGCCGTAGACGCTCCTCATCCCGAATATCTCCCTCATCCTGCGTGAAGCTCGCCTGCAAGCCGCTTAGCTTGAACAGGGCAGGCTCGGACGCAGGCGAAAGCCCGTAGCCCGATAGACGAGCGCCAAGCTTGAGAAGCCACAAGGAAAGCCAGCTTCCCTTAAAGCCGGTATGGCCTGTAACAAGCACTTTTTTCCCCGACCAGAACGTTGCGTTCATCCAGCACCTCCGAATAGGGGCGAAGCCCGATGCTTCATCCTATTACGGCAAACCGTAAAACGACTGTACAGCAGACCAAGTCATAACGCGAAGCCGCTTCAGGAGCTTCTCCTTTCTATTTTGTCAGACAACCAAAAGATCCCCTCCGGCAACCGCGTCAGCGCAATATACATGGGCGCGCTTCTGCGGGATCCGGGAGGGGATCGTCTTATTCGAATTTATTCAGCGGACTCGATGAGCCCGTATTTGCCGTCCGTCCGACGGTAGACGACATTCACTTCCTTCGTATCGGTATTGGCGAATACGTAGAAGTTGTGCCCGACGAGGTTCATCTGGAGGATGGCTTCTTCCACGTTCATCGGCTTCAGGTTAAACCGCTTCGTGCGAACGAGCTCCAGATCGTCCTCTTCGTCGCGGGACAGCGTCGTCACGCCGTTTCCGTTGCCGAAGTCTTCCTTGAAGAGCGCTCTGGCCGAGCCAGGCTCGCGGAAGTTGCGGTTGATTTTCGTCTTGTGCTTGCGAATTTGCCTTTCTAATTTGTCCACTACGAAATCGATAGATGCGTACATGTCGTCCCTCTTCTCCTCGGCGCGCAACAGCGCTCCCGGAAGAGGAATCGTAACCTCGACAGCCTGCTGACCTTTTGTCACGTTCAAGGTAACATTGACATCGGATTGCGGAGGTGCTTCAAAATACCTTTCCAAACGACTCAGCTTCTTCTCGACGTAATCTCTCAATGCATCCGTAACTTCTAAACGCTGACCTCGAATGTTGTATTTCATGGGGCAACTCCTCCTTTGCTTACCCACATCATACCACATTCGGATTAACCGTATCAAAACATTCCACAAATAATTTTGAATTATTTGAAAACTTAAAATAGAAGAGTTTGACAGAGACGACGCAAGAAAAAAACCCTGGATTTCTCCAGGGGATCGTTGGACATACAATAGCTTTGTTGCCCAAAACATGTATGATGGTTCGACGCCTCGGACGTCGGGATGATTACACTTTTGTAACGTTCGCTGCTTGAGGACCTCTCGCGCCTTGCACGATGTCGAATTCTACTGTTTGGCCTTCTTCAAGAGCTTTGTAACCGTCCATTTGAATAGCGGAGAAGTGAACGAACACGTCGCCACCTTGCTCTGATTCGATGAATCCGTAACCTTTTTCTGCGTTAAACCATTTTACTTTACCTTGCATGTGTTAAACATTCCCTTCATATTCAAATGACGTTAAGCATAAGCGTTTTGCCCAGCTTACATTTCGAATATAACATCAGGCAAAGATTGGTGTCAACAACTTTCTGAAAGCGGATACAATGGCGCTGCGCCAGTATATCGTTCCAACATACGTCATACATTCTAACTACGGTACCGCCGATCCTAGTATGCTTCGCTCATGGCTCCTTGACTCCAAGAAACTCTCTTAAGGCCTCGCGCCACGGACGCAAGTCGGACAAGCCGTTACGGGGAATCGCCGCGCGATCCAACACAGAATACGCAGGTCGCGGCGCCGGACGACGAAACTCTGCCGTTGTGCACGGTTCCACGCGCACATTCATGCCTTTCTCAGAGAATATCTCCCGTGCGAAAGTATACCATGAACAACTGCCAGAATTGGTGGCATGATAGATGCCGTACTTCTCCGTATGCACCAACTGAATTAAGAACGCCGCGAGATCGCGCGCATACGTCGGCGATCCTATCTGATCCGCAACGACCGTAATCGTATCCCGTTCCGTTGCAAGCTTCAACATCGTGCGCACGAAGTTGCTGCCATATTGGCCATACACCCAAGAGGTTCGCACGATAAAATAACGGCTCGACAAATCGAGCACGAACTCCTCGCCCGCTCGCTTGGTCTTGCCGTATACACTCTGCGGGTTCGTCTCGGTCGACTCTTCGTACGGCGTCGTCCCCGTCCCGTCGAACACGTAATCTGTGCTGACGAATACCAGCTTTGCCCCTATCTCCTCAGCCGCGACTGCCAGATTACGTGTGCCGATCGCATTCACGCGGTAAGCTTCGTCCGGTTCCGACTCTGCCTTATCGACCGCAGTATACGCCGCGGTGTGGATAATTCCATGAGGCTTCACTTCAGCCAGAACTTCACGGCATCGGTTGAGATCCGTAATGTCGAGTTGGTCACGGCCGAACCCGGCAATCTGGATGCGGGCATTGCCCATATGAACCAGCTCTTGGCCCAATTGCCCGTTCGCTCCCGTCACCAATAGCTTCACCGCATCCGTTCCCATTATGCTATCCTCCCAGATGTTCACCGTACTGCTTTTCGTAATATTTTATGTAACTCCCGGACTTTACCCGTTCCATCCATTCATGGTTGCTCAAATACCAGCGAATCGTCTCCACTATGCCGGTTTCATAGTTATATTTCGGAAGCCAGCCCAGCTGTTCGCGAATTTTGGTCGCATCGATCGCATAACGGCGATCGTGACCGGGACGATCCTTAACAAATGCGATCAACGACTCCGGCTTGTTCAGCTCCTTCAGAATCGTCCTCACCACCTGCAGATTGTTCCGCTCGTTATTGCCGCCGATATTGTAAACCTCGCCGTTCTCGCCTTTACGAATGACCAAGTCAATCGCGCTGCAATGATCTTCGACGTAAAGCCAATCTCTCACGTTCAGTCCATCGCCATAGACCGGCAGAGATTGGCCGGCGAGTGCGTTCTGTATCATTAGCGGAATAAGCTTCTCCGGGAATTGATAAGGACCGTAGTTATTCGAGCAGCGCGTAATGTTTACCGGCAACCCGAAGGTCTCATGATACGCGCGTACAAGCAGATCAGCGCCTGCCTTGCTGGCGGAGTAGGGACTATTGGCGGCAAGCGGCGTAAGCTCTGTGAATAAACCCGTGTCGCCGAGCGTTCCGTACACCTCGTCCGTGGATACCTGAACGAATTTCTCAATCCCGAACTCCTTCGACAGGTCGAGCAACGTCTGCGTCCCTAGAACATTCGTGCGCACGAACACGTCCGGTTCCAAGATGCTGCGATCCACATGCGACTCAGCGGCAAAGTTGACTACCACCTCAATCCCCTGCTCGAAGATTGAACGAAGTGCGCTGCGATCCGTAATGTCGATACGGGCGAATTGGTAGTTCGGCTGTTGGGCAGCGGCATGCAAGTTCTCCAGATTCCCTGCATACGTCAACGAATCCACATTGATAATCGTATCCTCAGGATGTTCACGCAGCATATAGTGGACAAAGTTGCTGCCGATAAATCCGGCTCCGCCGGTAACGAGCAGTTTCATGATTCATTCACCCTCAAATACAAAGTTGTGCTTAGTCTGAGCAAGCGTCGGATGCTTCTCGTCTTTATCCGATAGAACGGGCGAACGGGTCGGCCACTCGATGCCAAGCGACGGATCGTCCCACGCGATGCCGCGGTCGTGCTCCGAAGAGTACAGTTCATCCACCTTATACATGACCTCGGAATTCGCTACCAACGTACAGAAGCCGTGCGCAAAGCCTTTCGGCACGAGCAGTTGACGCTTATTCGCCGCGGACAGAATAAACCCTTGCCACTGTCCGAATGTTGGGGAGCCTTGACGAATATCGACAACGACATCGTAAATCGCTCCCGCCGTGACACGAACCAGCTTCGTCTGCGCCTTCGGGTTCAATTGATAATGCAGCCCGCGCAGCACCCCGGCTTCCGCAGACAACGAATGATTGTCTTGCACAAAACGATTCGTTATTCCGTTCTCCGCGAACCGTTCGGCATTATAGGACTCCATGAAAAACCCGCGATGATCGCCGAATACACTTGGTTCGATCAACTTAACGCCTGCTAATCGAGTTGCAGCTATTTTCACGTAAGGCGCAGTCCTTTCTTAATAGCTATAATACGTGACTATGATTCCCTACAACTTCAACTTGCCAAACTCTTCGCCGAACTGGAGGTTCTGGGCAAGTTCATTCGCCTTCGCTAATGAAGCGTGCGTACCGGCGTCCGTCCACCAACCCTTAAGAATCTCGTAACCCAATTCACCTGCTGCGATATATGCATTATTAACATCGGTAATTTCTAGCTCTCCGCGTGCCGATGGGCGGAGCCTCTTGATGATATCGAACACGCGAGCGTCGAACATATAGATTCCTGTGACCGCGTAGCTGCTCTTCGGTTCGTTCGGCTTCTCCTCGATCGACACGATGCGGCTCTCATCCAGCTCCGGCACACCGTAGCGCTGCGGATCGTGAACCTCATGCAACAAAATCTTCGCTCCCTTGCCCTGTTCGGCAAAAGTTCGTGCGTACGGAGCAATACTATCAGAAAATACATTATCGCCGAGAATGACGACGACCGGGACGCCGCCGGCGAAGTTCTCCGCAAGCCCTAGAGCTTGCGCGATGCCTCCCGCTTCATCCTGCACTTTGTACGTGAAAGTGACCCCCATATCGCTGCCGCTGCCCAGGAGATTCACGACGTCTCCCATATGTTCTTTGCCCGTTACGATCAAGATATCGGTTATTTCCGCTTCTTTCAGCTTGGCGACCGCATGGAAGATCATTGGATACTTGCCTACCGGAAGCAAATGCTTGTTGGTGACTTTCGTAAGCGGATATAAGCGCGATCCTGTGCCACCTGCTAGTATTATACCCTTCATGATAGATCCTCCTAAACCTAAACTATTCCACTTTTGAGAACTTGATTGATTCATGATGGTCGCCATCCCCAAATAAAATAGGCAGCATCTGGTCCTGTGTGAAATAAAAGATCCATAATGGAGACATAGTGATCAAATGGCGGATTTAGTTGCGGGTATTCTGGATAGCCTGAATAGTCTTTATAAACAAGCTCTATACCTGCTTCAAAAAAGCTTTCGCTCTTAATATACGAGTTCGCCGCTGGACCTGAAATGTAGGTATCCGCTTGCACTTGCTTCAATAAATCGATCAGACGGTCCAAGCTTACTCCTGATGCCGAATACTCCCTAGAATCCGCAAACAAGGTTTCAATTCCTAAAAACTCTTTGGAAATGATCTTGATCAGATACTGATTCAATTCAGATAAATAGCACCATTCTCTTTCTAAATACACATGCTCTAGGAATGCCAGGTAGCGATGAAAATATGGAGTTTTCGAATAGTTCATTTTCAATGTGTTGAAATGTTTTTTTGCCCATAACTTATTGGAAATTTCCACCTCGTTAATCAACTGGCTATTATGCGAGCCAATTGGCACCGTTATCCACTGGGTTCCTTGGTTGGACTTAACTCGGTTACGGTTTCTCCAATCATTCTTTGTATACTGCACATCATCATAAAAGATAAACAAATCGACGTCGTGAATAATGTCAAAATAGCCTTTCCATGGGATGTAATTAGATTGGATGACCGCTACTTTCTTCATGATTCACCTATTCGCGAATGGTAGTTTTCGAAATTTGACCCCCAATACGGGTCCCATTGTATAGATTGGTGTAATAATAGGGGTCGAAATGTGCGTCTTTCATTGCACTTGCTATCCGGTCGACATCATATTCGATTCGTCTCAACAAAATCTGCCCATGATCGAGAATCGCATAAGCTGCTCTCCAGTCCCCATCTCTTGGCTGACCTACAGCTCCTGGGTTACAATAGATTTTTTCTCCAAGATTCAACAAGACTTGTACATGTGTATGCCCCGAGAAGAAATATTTCCCCTCAATATCCTTAAAATAATCAGCGTTTAAGTCGTATAGATACTCATCTAATGAATCATTCCACCCTGCGTGTACAAATCTTAAATCTTCAAAATTGTATTTCGGCAGCGAACGCGATAACCAGTTATGATTATGTTCTGTAATTGTTACTCTCTGATAATCTAAGCATGCATTCGCACTGTTCGATCGAGGGCACGGTTTGTTGTGAACCAAGTAATCATCATGATTACCCATTAGGTTTACAATATTTCGTTCGCGCAATAAATCGATGCAATCATTAATCATACAATAGTAACCCGCAACATCCCCAAGACATATGACTTGTTCGCAGTTTAAACGGTCAATATCCGCTATTACGGCTTCCAGAGCAGGATAATTCCCATGTATATCAGAGATAATCGCTAACATAGGGTCACCCAGTCTTCAATATAACGCTGTGCCCAACCAGCTTTCAGTTCACGCCGCCCAGGTATCTTGTCTTCTAAGAAATATTCGATACACATTTCTCCTTCATTGTATCCGAAAGCACTTCTCAATGATGTGGAAGAAGATATCCTTGGATTAATCTCTAGCAATAAGAACTGCCCATTGTGTTTCCGATATTGGAAGTTAGTCGGGCCAATTGGCCGAAAAATCTGCGCTAACTGCTCGACTTGTTTTTCAAGTTCAAAATGCTGGATTATTTTCGCTTTCGCGGTTGCACCTTCACCGCTCAACTTCCTTTGGAATGTGATTTGTTGAGAGATCGTGCCGTCTCCCAGTCCAAAGGCCCCAACTGTAAATTCTTCATCTTCGCTGCCCACAATTTCTTGGACCATAAAGTTGTCTTCAAGTTTTGTCTTCCAATATTCGAAATCCGTTTGGGAGTATAACTTTTGTATCCCCTTCGATGCATAGGACCTTCTCGGTTTCAACAACATTGGCAACTTCAGAACTGCCGATAACTCTGTAAACTCCCCTTCAATATACGTAGGGATAGCTGGAAAATCATGTTTTTCCAACTCGAGAAACGTAAGCCATTTATCAGCCGCCATATCAATAAGATCATGTCGGTTTAGGGCTAATTTCACATTCAAATCGTGGAACTGTGCTGATTCTTTTGCTAAACGGAATCCATCTTGCTCGATTCCCGGAATAATTAAATCAATATTATACCGATCGACTAACGATCTAATATATTCGGGATAATGTGGGGCATTAGCAGGAACTGCTTGCACGAAATGGTCGCACCAATGTCTGCCTATAGCGTCATCATATATATCCATTCCGATGATTTGAACATCGTACTTGGATTTACGCAGAGATTTGATTATCCCATATCCGATAATTGCTCCTACGCCGGTAACCAGTACCTTATACACATTTGTCCCCCTCATATTGACAATCGATCTTTAATAAGGGCTAGTCCCTTCTTCAGGTCAATCTCTGGAAAGCACTGCATCCGTTCGTACAACTCAAACTCTTGCGGGATATAGATGTCCGGAATATCGGGGCGATCCCTTAAATATTGAACGGAACCGCCATTTCCAAAGACTTCAAATGCCAGATCGGCTATTTCACTCAATGTATGGTTCCGTGGATGTACACACGGGAAAACTCCAGTTATTCTATCCACTACAACCCTATCAATAACATTCACCAAATCATCGACATACAAGTAATTCCTTAACGCATCGTGATTTCCGAAGATATGAATATCTTTGCCTTCTCGAGCGCAATCTACAAAATGATAGAGAAGACCTTGGTGATGTCGAGCTTTCCCTTTGTCATCGTAAATCTGTGAAGGCAATAATGCAGTAAAAGCAACTCCTAGCCGTTTGCAAATATAACTCAAGTTTTCTTGTCCATGCTTTTTAGACATCCCGTACGAATCAAAGTACTGATTCTCGCTCCGATCATAGGTGGAGATACTCGAGATATGAACAATATGCTTACACTTCAGCTTTTCCGCCAGCATTCCGACTTTAACGGCCCCGACGGAATTGATGGTTTCATTCCAAAAAAAGTTTTCTAAGGTGTTGCCGAAAAAGCTCGCAGCACAATGAATAATGACGTCAATCTCTTGCGGGGTATTGTTGGGTAAAGTAAGATCCTGGGTTTGTAAGTCCAGATAAATATCAGCTTCGCTATTACGACCGCATGTAATGATTTCATGTTTACCATCAAAGCTGCTTAGAAGCCGCTGCCCCAACATTGAAGTGTACCCAATTACCACTATCTTCAAAGGTTATCTTACCTCTATTTCCATCAGAATTCCGACACAGAGTTCCGGATAATGAACTCCAACCTCCAACATTCCCCTAAGCACTTCTTTAGATAGATTTAATTGTAAGATTTGAGAAGTCGTAATCGGCTTCAGCAACAAACCTTCGGTAGTTTTTATTCGATAACCCGTTCTAGTAACCAATTCAGTTAATGTCTGAACATTAAACAATCTTTGATGACCTAATGCTTTATCCGCATCAGAAAGAGAAGCCAAGTCCTGAATTAGACCAGCCGAGTAACCAATCCTTTTATTGAGAGCCTCATAATTGGGCACGGTAACGATAATGGAACCGCCTGGTTTGAGGAACTGTTTAAATTTACTCATTATCAATTCTGGGTCATCCACATGCTCCAAAATAAATCCCATCACGATAACATCGAACTTTTCCGTCGTGGTAAAATCCTCAAAATAAGAATGTATAATGCTTACATTTTGTTTGCCGAATTTCTCATGGAACAACGTAATGATTTCCTTGGAGCCCTCGATGACAACGTAATGATCAAAGCGGTTCGCAAATTTCATTGTTGAGTATCCATGCCCAACTCCAAGCTCTAACAGGCTTTTGTTTTTCCCTTTGACTAAATTAAGAATTCTGTCCGGGTACCAGTTCAAGATAAGTTCATTATCCAATGCATAAGAAAACGAATCCAAGTATGATTCAGCAAACTGATCCAACTGATTCTTCATACACATATCCCCCAACCTTTTTATGAATAACTCTTCTCTGAATTAGAGACTCTGTGCAAGCTCGTTCTCCTTAGCGAGCGATGCATGTGTACCAGCATCGCTCCACCAATCATCCAGAATCTCATAACCTAGCTCGCCTAAGGCAATATATTCGTTATTCACATCCGTGATTTCCAGCTCACCACGCGCCGATGGTCGGAGCGTCTTGATAACGTCGTACACTCGAGCATCGAACATGTAGATGCCCGTGACCGCGTAGCTGCCCTTCCTTTCATGGTAGAACCTTCTGGTGTCGCAACTCGACTCGCTTGTGATTCAGATTGCCGTGTAACAGATCAAGCACGTCATAATACTTATATATCCCCAGTGCCAAACCATTGACGATAGCCCAGAACGGCACACTGCGACTCTCGTCGATCCTGTTATAGGGAATGGACATCAAAGACGGCTCGGACGATTCGAATGGGACGAAACATACTTTGTTGCGATAAGGAAGCTCGACGAACATCTCCGCTTCCTTTGGATCTATCGTGCACATCATGACAAACAAATTGTCCCAATTGATTTTAATCCTGCGACTATTCCATTTCGCAACCGCTTCATCCAGAGACCCGTAGTGGTTAAAATGTAACTCTGCATCATCTAAGTAACATACAGGGTAATCCCGCATTAAACTTGGCTCATAGTTATATCTTGATAAAATTAAATCATGGCTCAGATATTGTTTCGGGGCGTTCATGATCTTGAGATAGTCTGTTGCAGACACGAACATATTAATAAATGGAGATAAGAACTCTAATCCTAAACGATTATAGGTAATGCCCCCCCAACAGTTGTTGGAAAATATTGTAACATCAGAATGTTTAAGTGTCTTGTATTTATCGATATGAAACTCAGGCAATGCAAATACTTTGATGCTCATAATCTTCTCTGCTTCAATTCCAAGCGACGCAGCTTCCTGTCTGATTTCACTAAATTTTTCTACACTAGCGATAATCAACAAATCGAACTCAATATCTACTAAATGATTTCTTGATATAAATCGATAACCGTCAAGTCTCTCGTAAATGGGCTGATTCGATGTCACGCCTACAACTTCAATATAACCGAGCAACTCTTGATATTTAAGCGCATTAAAATACATCTCATAATCTAGAGCAGTTCCCCAAACAACGCACTTGTAAGTAGACATCCCCCTATCCTCCTTAGCGAAGCAGAGTTGCGTTCATCTCTTAAAGTAATCGTAAATACCCGTTACGACTTCCTCGACATCCTGCATGGATAGCGAATAGAACATCGGTAACCGGATCAATCGCGCGCTTTCAGTCGTTGTAAATCTGTCTTCACCATAAAACCTTCCGAGCTTCCTTCCCGCCTCCGAGCTATGCAATGGCACATAATGGAACACTGCTGTGATCCCGATTTGCTTGAGATGTTGAATCAACTCAGCTTGCACGCTTTCATTTGCCACCTTCAAGTAGAACATGTGCGCATTATGTGTACAGTCCTTAGGGATGTAAGGAAGTTCAATCAGCCCATCACGCTCTAGCGGCAGAAGCGCCTCGTAATACTGCTGCCATCTTGCTAATCGAACATGGTTGATCTCGTCAGCTACTTCTAATTGCGACCATAAATAAGCCGCATTTATCTCGCTAGGCAAATATGACGAACCCCAATCGACCCACGAATACTTATCAATTTCGCCACGGAAAAAACGACTGCGGTTTGTTCCCTTCTCCCGAATAATCTCTGCTTTCTGTATAGCAGCAGGGTCACGGATGAGCAAGGCTCCCCCCTCCCCCATACTATAATTTTTAGTCTCATGAAAACTATAACAACCATAATCTCCAATTGTCCCCAAGGCTCGACCTTTATAAGTCGACATTACACCTTGTGCCGCATCCTCGACAACGAGTAACCCATGACGTAGCGCAATATCTGTAATCGTATCCATCTCACAGGATACTCCTGCATAGTGCATAGGGACAATAACCTTTGTGCGTTCCGTTATCGCTTCTTCGATCAGCCTCTCATCGATGTTCATCGTATCGGGGCGAATGTCAACGAACACAATCTTCGCTCCACGCCCTGCAAAGGCGTTAGCAGTGGAAGAGAATGTATACGAGGCCATAATAACTTCATCCCCTGGCTGAACCTCACAAAGATGTGCCGCCATATCCAAGGCGTGACTGCCTGAAGTCGTTAAGAGTACGCGGGAAGCATCAAATCGTGATTCCATCCACGATGAGCACTTTGCCGTAAAAAAACCATCGCCGGCGAGCCTTCCGTTCAGCACTTGGGTTAGATAGAGCATAGACGTCTCGATAACAGGAGATTTATTAAAAGAAATGCGCATCGTCATACTCGCCTCCGATGATAGCAATAATTCGTTCGTTTTAAATCGTTGTAATTCCCAGTCTAACTGTATAATCAATGTATTGAATGATAGAGCCTGAAGATTCCTGCCGCGAGAATAATGGTTCTTCTACTCTACCGGATACTGTATATTATCAATCTTCCGCTCATGAGCTTAAGTTGCGATAATCGAATAGCTCATCCATTCCCTCAATAACAGTCCAGCCGCTGTATTCCAGAGTTTTCCGCACGTCGCTAGAAATTATTTTTGAACCAATCGTAATGATTGCTGTGCTACCCTCAGGCACTTGTTCCTCAAAATTTGGTTCAACAACTGGATGGCCGTATATTTCGCCAATTCGACGAGCATTCGCATCCCAGATCGGAAACTCAAACTTTACGTCTCCCGCTTCGCATAAATCTAGAATGCTGTGCATATTTTGCCCTGCTCCGTAAAACATCGCTTTCTTGTTTTGCAGCGCCTGCACCGCTCCCGTTAATCTCTCCAGCGAAAACGTACGTCTTCCGGACAAAACCCATGCAGCGTTCAGTCGGGCAGCCTGCCGGAAGTCTTCCATCAATGGTATTGGATAATGCTTGGATAAAAGGTTCTTAACGCTCCTAATGTCTTCTCCCGGATAGGTTTCCCACGGAGTATACAGTGATTGGAACAAATCCCCTATCTGCTTGCGAGTATCCGCGTTAATCTGCACCGCCACGATATTATGAACGAGTTCGTTGTTAGAAACATAGGCGGTTGTTTTTCTCTGGGGGAATATTTTCTCTCCGGTCAGTGCCGTCATGAGAATTCTCGTTGCCAGCGAGCGACCATTATTATTCCCATTATCCCCGCCATAATAAAACACGGAAATGTCGTGCAGCACGACAATTGCTCCGTCTTTTAAATATGGCAATACACAAAGAAAATTAAGGCTTTCAATCGGATGTAAATGAGCCGTGTCAATGACTGCGAAATCATACCATTGTCCAAGCATCTCCATAACTTCGCTAGGATCTTTGCCTTTAATTAAATTCCATTTGCCTTCGGGTAAATCGGGAAAGGTCTTAGAAACGTCATTACCTACGGGAGTAACCCCATCCCCATAGTAAACTTCCATTCGATCTATGCTTGTTAATCCGGCTTGCGGCTGGTCGATAATCGAGTTTAGCAAATTAACGGAACCGCCGCCTTGGCTCACGCCGACTTCTAGCAAGCTCTGCGGTCGGAAATATCGAATTAGGCCGTTAACGAATTTCCGTTCCTGATCAGACATTTCGCTATTTAAGCGAGACCAATCAACTTTATCGGCATGAGTCGTATCATACTCTTCCGGCACGATAGGTATAATACTAAAGCTTTCGGTTCTCATAAATGGAACGCTCCTCAAAAATATCATGTATTCCTTGCTTCTAATTCTCCGGCTATCTCATCCACACCTTCAATCAACTTGTCCACAAATCGCTCGATGTTCCACGCAGATGCCTTCCGATGCATTACCGCTTGATTATGCGCGAGTAAGTCAGGGCTGTTCGCCATTCTCATCACATACGAAGCTAGCCCCTTTTCGTCTTGCACCGCCAATTCTTCTCCTGCATACATCATTGATGCGTCAGCCCCTATAGGCGATGCCAATGCAAGCCCATGCTGCATCGCCAACGCAATGCTCAACCCGCCACCGAATCGTTGCGGATTAAGATAAATATCACACATTCCATATAGTCCCGCTAAATCATTCTCATATCCCCATGGGAAAATTTGCTTTCCGATGAGGTGGGAGTAATTCTCAACCATATAGCGATGCTCATCTGGAGCGACATAAATCCACTTCACCTTCGGATTGGCACGCATCGCCGTGCAGAATGTTTCTACTAGCTCTGGACTAATATCCACATTCAAACGGTACCCTACCGTTACAACAAGAATATCATCGATTGCAAATCCGTATTCATTACGTTTAAACACACGCTTAGGATGTACATTTTCAACAAATATTGGGACAGCCAAAACTTGATCTTCTCGGATTGGCGCATGCACATCAATAGGAAGATTATTTGAAGTTACAAACCGATGAAAAAATGAACTCGACTCTCGTGTTTTGCGAATAGGTAAATAAATTGTGGGATACTCACGGTAGTAGTAGGATGAGATCAACCCATACTCGTCTGTTAAATCGAAAATGCCATATGGGTCTATGTCGCTAATCAGATCCAATATTTCTTGTTGGCGTTCCCTCATTGTCGGCGCATTCGAATAATGCAGATGAATCGGTTCCGGATAATACTCTCGAATTCGATCATACTGATCTGCGCTAATACCAGGCAGTAAATGTGAATATTTCGGTTGCAAGAAGTTGGTACCAGAGTCGCTGCGAAATGGAATCAAATCAATAACGTGAACCTGATAATTTCTTCTTATTAACTCCTTCACAATAGAAGACGTCGACTTCATAGGCGAATCAAAATAAAATCCAATTGAAAGAACGCATATCGTTCGATTATTCTCTTTACGATACGGAGGGGGATTCCACGACAAGTCAAGTTCTTCAGCATACCCTTTCATTACATGCTGCTTATCCAGCCAGAAATCCTCATACAACACGTCAGTATAATGCATCCAAATCGCCGACACATCATTCAGCAGCCAATACTTCTGTGCAGAATTATGACTCAACTCACCGATAGATTTCACGAATAATCGCATCATTCGCTTGTCGAAGCAGTCTGCCTCCAGCAATAATCGCAGCTGTACTAAACGCATCTCCGTTGAACTCAACTCATCTTCGACAAGTTGAATTGCTCGCTGCTGAACAACAGGCTTAAGTTGCCCATCGTGCAGACAGCCCATCTTGATCTCTTGTATCAAAGATTCAAAGTAATAAATCTGCCCCTCGGCTCTATTAAAATAGCTCAATAATTCCGCCTTAACACGGTGCGTATCTGCGAGCCATTCATTAAGTGTCAATTGAGAATAGCGACTAATTAATGGCATAACAACAGGTGGTGTGTCCATGATCTTATGAAACGGAACTCCTAGCGTGACAAGAAAACTCTTTATACTTTCCATTAGATCAGCACGTTCAATCGCAATCACGATCCAATCGTACTCGTCACTCGAAAGATTAGTGATTGTCTCGGGGAGATGAACGTTGCTTGTGTTGGGCGTCCGATCCAACCAAAGCACAACCTCGCAGTAGCCTGTTACTTGTAACTGCCGATAATAATCCTGCCCTACATCACCTGCAGCATACAGAACGATCTTGCTGCCTGCTTCTATCGAACGGTAGGGAAATACATACTGTTTCATACATTCACCCTCTAAAGCACATTGTTGAATCGTCGTCCAATTCAAATATCAAAGGCTATAATATTCATTATTCCTCTCGGGGCCCTGAGCGGTATATCGATCTAACATTTGGTTTTTTACCGTATGCTTGCACATACTTTTTACCACGTGACTTTAGTACAAAATATAGCAAGTGAACCCACTTTACCCGCACGAAAAAGGGAATTAGGCGACTGTCTGTTTTCCTAGTTCTACGATAGCTTCTAGAGGCTTCATTAACTAACGGATGGTTAACAATAGTCCGTAGTTGATCCTGCATACTCTGCTTTCCAAAAAACTCAAAATAAGCTCCCATGTGGACCATATTGATAATCACTGCATCAATAAACGTCTGGAACAATCGTTGATCCGCATACGTTATTCCTTGACTCCTAAGATGACTGAACAGTCGCTCGAAGTATTTGAGTTTAAGCACATATAGGTCAGGCGGAAAATAGGATACTGCACTCACACGCTCATCTAAGTTATAGGAATGGTACTTATAAAAAGCTTCATTCACGACGCCAATCTTTCTACAATGACACATATATTCAAGCGCGAAGAGTCCATCCTCTCCTATCACAAATTCAGTATTAAACTGAATTTGGTTGGATACGATGATCTGCCGCTTAAATAACATATAGCAAGCGCTATGGAACACAGCCCACAGACTCCGATCTGTATAGGTGCGTATCAGCACATCTGTGGCGGGATGCACTCCTGCTTCCAATGCCCTCGGTTTATTATCCCGATTCACATACATAAAGTCACAAGCGACTAGATCACAAAGCTGATTCTGTATAACAGTAACAAGAGCCGCCGTCATGCCTTCCTCAATTACGTCATCCGAGTCGAGAAACTGTACATACTCACCTGTCGCAGCGTTCAACCCTGCGTTCCTTGCAGCAGAAACTCCACTATTATGCTGATGAATCACCTTAATACTGCGATTTGAAAGGGCTATCTCATCACATATTTCCCCTGAACGATCTGTAGAGCCGTCATTCACTAGAATAATCTCAATATGTTCATAAGATTGAGCCAACGCACTCTCGACGGTTCTGCGAACATAGCGTTCTGTATTGTAGACAGGTATGATGATAGAAACAAGCGGTTTATTCATCTCCTGGCCTCACATTCGCATACAGGACGTTCGGAGCTCGCTCATTGACATACGAATTAAAGGTAACCTTGTTCATCTTAGGTTCGCTCCTTGTTTAAATCCCCAGCATCCTAACAATTCATATGTATAGCATCCAGCGTTGCTTTTAAGTAAGCATCTCCGTGTTTCTTGTCCGGCTCTAAGTGGGCTCCTTCGGCCCATTCGTTCCATGCGTTGATAAATATAAGCCGCTGATCCTTAGAAATTCTGCTTGTAAAATCAACCATGGACAGCAACAATTTCTTATATTCCTCCGGTTCCGCATTTCTAAATATTTCCGATCTCGTAAGCCGTCGGGCAGTATTATCCCAGCTAGGCATCACACCTCTAAAATTCAGAAAATCAGTCTTTCTTATATTCATCGCTCTGGCTGCGAATTCTCTGTAATCATAAATATGACCGCTAAATTCCGGATCTAGTCCCTCTATTCCATCTGTTGTAGCATGACTTTTTCCCTTGTGAGGAGGGAATTCAGTTGCAGAATCACACCCTCGAACCAGAGGATTATGCGCGTTAAAGGCCTGAACCATAGAAACGTGAATATGCGGCAAGCCATGCTCTGCACAAACTTTTCTCCAGCATTTTATCGTATTTTCAATGTCTTCGAATAGATCAACTCTATAAATCAACAGTATAGGCGCACCATTTATAGTAATGTAACGCGGGTCTTTTAAAATGGGGATAATATCCAGTATAAACTTCTCATCCGTTTCGCTGTTATGAACCTGCTGCATGAGCACTTCGCTTTCAGAGCCATCCCAACGCCTACTCCACGTCTCATTCGCCCAACAGATGCAGAAGGGAAAATCAAGGGTTTTATCTCCAAGGATTCTGTCTAGAGGCTTTTCAAGCAGACGCTTCCCATTAAACCAATAGTAATAATAGCAGAAGCCGTAGATACCATATTGCTTAGCCAATTCAATTTGTTTACGCTGCACGTCATCGCCATCAACTAAATCATAATATCCCAACACGCCAGGTTCATGGGGCTGATAATGACCAGAAAACATCGGAAAAGCACGTTTGACATTAACCCACTCGGTAAAACCCTCTCCCCACCATTTGTTGTTTTCTGGAATAGGGTGGAACTGCGGGAGATAAAAAGCGATCGGTTTTATGCCATTTTCGTGTTTTACGGCCTCATCGACTCTGTAATGATATAACACTTCTTTAATAATGAAGACATCTGACTTCTGAAGGGAATGCAAACGGTCTAATGCTCTTATATTGATAGCGAAAAAGTTGCGAACGAGCCCCTTGAGAGTAGTATTGTCATCTTTAATATAGTCATCCTTATAGAAAGGGGCGATATAGCTATCCTTGTAAATACGATCTTCATATGCAGTAATAAGCGAATATTCGCTATGCTTAGCCGCCGCCTCGTAAATAGCATTGACCGCATTTTGGGAAAGAACATCATGTGCATTCATCACCGCAATATAGTCGTACCCGCTGACATAAGGCTTCGCATAATCAAGCAAGTCGAACGCATCAACGATCGGACCCTCCGTTACAACAACTTGCTTCCCTATACGCAGATCCTTTTCTTTCAGCCACTGCTCTACAACAGATAGGTTTTCCTTACAAAAAAAGAATACGGGATCGAATCCAGCATTCCCTTGCCCCTTAATGCTCTTCATACAAGCATCAAAATAAGCATCATTAAAATCCGACGTTCCATTCACACATAAAATAACTTTTATATTTTGAGTTGTATTAACCGTTCTAATAGGCTGCTCGACAAAAGAATACGGACTCCCGTCAAAATTAATAAAATACATCAACATATCCTGCCAACAATCGATTTTTTGACAATCAAGAATCATTTCTCGCATGGTCGGAACGCCACTAGGTGAAATAGCCGAGAAAGCTGTAGTATTGATTTGCTCCGTGAGTCCGGCGGTGCTGACATCAGCCGAAAAATCACTCATCATACAAACCGTGCTTGCCCCCAACTCATGGAACTGGCGAGATATAACTTCAACATAACGCGATGTACATACTACAATCGTTGCATTGCCGATTATCGATTGAATTTGCTGAGGGGATAAGATTTCGCAACCATCGTAACAAGCCCCTTGCAAATCAGGATTATTGTCCAAAAAACCCGCCACAGGAATGTTGCACTTACGAAGGAGGTGATAAAACAACACCCCTCTGGCGGAAAAAGGGACTATATACACCGGCTGATTTAATTTATGAACATCCACAGGAATATCCCCCCCAAAAGCATAGTTTAGACTTCATCGTAAATGAGAAGTTCCTCATACCACTGAATAAATATCATAGAATTGCATACTCTTTTGAAAGATAACTTGACCAGCGCTGCCGTCAAAGTTTGCAAGCTCTTGAATCACACGTTTCATTTGCTGTTCTACATTGACTGCTGAACGATCTTGCTCTGTAGTATATTCACAAAACTTGTTAAGACTCGTAGCATACGCCTCGTAATTGTAATCGCCAAACACTTCTTGCTCCTTCATACGCGCATCATCGTCACTAGACACGATAATTGCGTATTCTTGAGCTGTGGCATCCTGAATTCCCCACTCAATCAAGCGATTCTCCCGATACGACACCGTAACTATTTTACTTTCTACTGTCTGTGTGTAATAAAATGGTCTCGCTTCAATAGGGAATCCGCCTACGCTCGTCATCTTTCCGTCTTCCTCATTAATCTGAATGAATTGGTTCGCTTGATTCGGAAGTAGCCAGATCGAACGATCCGCATAGAGCGGTAACGAAAAAGAGTATGTTCCTCCGTCATATTCTTGTGGGAACTCATTCAACTTCGTAAAAGTGTTATCCTTGCGATCCCATCGCACGATCTCGGTATGCTTCCGTGGTGTCAGCCAATATTTCCCGTCTTCACCGCAAATCCCTTCGAACCCATGTTGCACAGTTTCGACTGCCTGTATAACTGACTTGTACGTCTCCATATCGAAGATGACGATTGCGTTCGCGTTACACGCCGGCAACAGTAACCGCGAGCCTTCCTGTATACTCTGTGCGAACCAGACATCTGTCTTGTCGACTATATAGGGTTCCAGTTGTTTGATCCACTTGTTAATATATTCAACTTTTCTTGTATCAAGGTCGTATCGAATAATCGCGGGATAAAAGTATGGAATGAAAAACAAGCTTTGCTTATATCGCTTCACTTCTGCGAATTTGGCTTCGGATCGGTATTGCTGTCTCATCTCCCGAGCCGACAACTCTAACGCGATCTTCTCCCATGCTCCCGTTGCCATATCATAGACGGCAATCGCATTCGCTGCGCTAGGCGCGAAGATCAGCTTTTCCTCATACTGTAGCACACCTGCATAAAGGGCCCATCCACAATATCGCTCGTCAGGGAACGATCCCACATAGGTCGCGACCTTCGTCTGCTTGTCCATACACATCAGCGCATTGCCGGAAAAAGCATTCCACCACAGCGAATTCCCATCATCGACTGCACGAGTAAAAGCATACGGATTACAAGCCGCTGTTTCGTTCAACTCTATGTCCTGCCACATAATCGACTTCCCAGTAAGCGCGTATAATACCATCAGCGAACCGCCATCGCCATAGTAAGCATCCGACATTGCAATCGCGCGTTGCGAATCTGCGGAATCATCATAGATGCCGAAGTCACCAAGCTTGTATTCCTGCACGATCATCTCGTACTCTACTAGCAGTTGTGGACGCATCGACGCATACGTGGTGCCATTCAGCGGATGCGGACGCCACCAGAGCAGCACATCATCGCGTTCTCGGAACACACTGAAAACATATCTCAACTTGCGCAGAACGGCATCGTTGTCTGTCAGCAGAGAAGTAATCGCCGTGTTGTAAAGCACAACCTTCTTCCTCGTGCCGTCCGGTCGAATCATCTTCGCTGCCCATTCATCCGGCAGTGGATAATCTTCACGTCTCGAATTCACGACTTTATCGAACTTGGGCGAGCCAACGGCTTGAAACTTCTCTTCCGCTTTGCCGAATGCATCACCGAAGTGATGCTGCTGTGCCAGTCGCTTGTACACCCTTATGTACGTCTGCCGCACCTTCTCAGACTGCACGAACACCCTATCCGCGTAAATACATCCTGCCGTACTGCATATCGCCTCGCCCACATCGCCGTTCGATACGAAATACGGCACATACACGAGCAGATCAGTTAGATCGCGCAGCCGCTTGCTGTAATACATCGGGTGAACGCTCGTCACAAGGTTTCCATTATCATAAGGGTTATGGATGTAGATAATATCCGGCCGTCTTGCCTCCACATCATATTCCATCCAGTTCGTAATCGGGACGTATTCAGGATATTGATCGCCCTCGTAATGCATCTGCCCCAATTGACCGTTCGGCAATTTGTCATAATAGGGAATTGGAACGACATACACCTCGCACCGCGGATCATCCTTCGCTGCCAGCCAGATCGATTCCAGCGCATCGAACATCGAGGCTTTGTAGGGGAAAAAGGCGATTTCGATCTTATTCGGCTTCAGTTCGTCGCTCACGCTGTTCTTAATGACGATAAGTTGTCTCCTGAGCTGAGCGGTGCTATTCACCTGGTCAAACCTCACGCTCGCATCGTATAACAAATCGCAATATTGCTCCAGAAGCGCAACCGTTCGCGTGCCCTCGCCTTCAATACGCTCGATAAACTCCCCAATCTTCAGAGCGAATTCCTGACAGTCGCCAAGCAAGCCTACGATGGCATTAGCGTCCGTTTGCCTGGCTAATTCATCATGGGCTTCCTCCAAGGTGTTAAGCGATTCGACAACTTGCTGCTGTTGATGCTTCCGCATTCTGCGCCCCATCCATTCCGATTAATTTTTCCAGTATGCATTGATAGGATGCGACACCTGGATTGCCGAGACCGGCGCATTCGCGTACTTCCTAGCTCTCAATTTCAAGTACTCTTCATACCCTTTGGCGACCGAGAACTGCTCGCCTTCGAACTCCAGCGTCGTTCCATAATCGAACACGGCCCGTGGCACGATCCACTGCTCTTCCCCGCCCCACAGCTCTACAGCGGTAGCCACGTTCGGACTGTCATAGAAAGACAAGTCATACCGCTTCTTCATAATGTCTGCACGATCATCCGATTGATCTCTATGAACGATGCCGCGAGAGTTATAAAACCAACGCCACTTGGATTCCAGGTAGCGGTTCATATCCACGCGATATTCGATCTCATCCCGATCTTCCGGATAACCCGTCAGCGGAATAATATCGATAAACACGCCTTGCGCAAGACTGATGGGTGTACTCCCGTACAAAATAACCGTAGCGTTATCGACCATCTGTATGTAAGGCCAGAAGAACTCGTCGTAGGCTTCCCAATGCAAGATCTCGTATCTGCCGCCGACAGGGAAATGCTTGATCAAATAAACATAGTCCTCATAAGGCATGTAAATATCGATGTCGTCGTCCCACGGAACGAATCCCTTGTAATTCACCGCGCCGAACATCGTGCCGCCCGCCAAATAATATTTCAATCGATGATCCGCGCAAAACTCGCGAAGAGCCTTGAGCATATCCAGCTCGGCCAGTTGAAGCTCCCTAAGCGTCATTCGCCGGGAATCAAGAATCTCTTCGCCCAGCAGAGCCTCTGCCTCTTCGGCATAAGCCGACGGCGCAGGGAACCGAATAATCTGCTCCTCCTCGTACCCATACCCTTTAACCTGCTGGATAATCGCATCCGCGTAATTGGAAAAAATAAAGACGACGGCGTTCTGGCGCACCGTAGTCATCACATGAGAGGGCGGAGACACCAGGATTCCCCCACAGGTAACCCGTCCCCACTTTTGCTTATCGTTATCGACGACGTAATCGATCCGCCGCCCCTTGGCTGCTAACGTAGCCTGAACAACGTCGACCAACGCGATGTAGCCGAACCAGACGATTGTTTTGCCCGCATTATGTAAAGAGTCCAATCGCTCAGACACATCGTGAATAATTCTCGGCAACACGTTCCGACTACGTAGATCCGCCATACGCCCGCCTCCTGTTCGCCATCAATCCGTAGCCCTAAAGGCATCCCAAAATCTTTGCATATAGTCGATGCGACCGGTTGAAACGCGCAAGTAGCCTTCGAGCAGCCCCGAGCTATAATCTCGAATCCAGACGCCGCGCTCCTTCAATGCCGCTACAACATCCCGGGCGGCGTCGCCTCTAGGCCGGAACAGGATAAAATTCCCCTCTAAAGACAGCACGTGATAACCCGCCCCCTCCAGCTGCCGAACAAGCCACTTGCGACCTTCCAGTTCAGCAACGCGTTGGAGTTCCATCACATCCGGGCGTTTCAGGATTTCTTCGGCGAATAATAGCCCGACATTGCTCACGTTAAAGGTCGCTTGGGACCTCTCCAGATAGTCGATCAGCTGTACGCTGCCAGCCGCATAACCGACCCTCAAGCCTGCGATCGAGCACAATTTGGAAAAGGTTCTTAACACAATAACGTTCTCGTATTGTTCAAGCAGCGGCATGAACGTGCGGGTATGGTAGTAATGGTAGGCTTCGTCGACGAGGACCAGCGCGCCAACCGCGCCTGCCTTCTTCACAATGGCATGCGCCTCATCATCCGTATAGGTCGCCCCAATCGGACTATTCGGATTAAGAATGACGACTATTCCGGTTGACTCGTCAATGGCCTCAAGCAATCGCTCTACCGGTATCGTAAAATCGGCATTAAAGCCTACCGATACATGCTCCATTCCGAACATTCCCGCATAGACGCCATACATTTCAAATGTCGGCGTGACCGTCACGACCTTCTTCCCTTGCTCGCCGAAGCATTGAAACGCCAATCGCATCGCTTCGTCGGAGCCGCTTGTGATCGTAATCTGATCCGCCTGCAAGCCGCAATGCGCCGAAACTTGCCGCGCAAGCCGATTCTTCTGCGGATACGTCGCCAGAAATTCAGGCGTAATCTTCCGCTTCACTTCTTCTACAAACTCCGCAGGAAGCCCCTCCGGGCTTTCATTCATATCCAATCGCAGAACCTGATCCCGTTCTTCATGGAATTTCACGCGATATAGATTTTTAATATATTCATTCACGTACATATCGCTTGACTACCTTTCCAGTAGGGTGTACCAACGATCCGTCTCGTAAAATTGCTTCTCGTTGTTCAAGTGCGGCAAGTACTTCTGCTCGCGAACCGTAAATCCCGCGTCCGTGAATACTTTGTAATGCTGGATATACTCTTCCGGCGTTCGGTAGATCACGTCGTAGTTCGTCTTCAATGCTTCGGAAGGGCACTCATCCAGCGTCAGCCGTCTCTCCACAGCTACCGTCTCCGTGAAGTAGATGACGCAGTGCTCATCCAGCAATGACAGCAATCCCTCGTAGCACGCGGGCAGCTCTTCATCGTTAATGTACATGCAGACGCCGCCGACGATCAGGCGATCGAATCGCCCTTTGTAATACTCCGTTGATTGCTGTACGGTTTCTTGGAAAGATAGGTTGTAGAAATCATAATCTTTCCCCTCGAAGCGATTGCGATTGCGCGCCGTCTCTACCATCTCCGGCGAGAAATCCGTGCCGCAATAATAGCCGCTTAACGGAATAATCGACTCCGCCCATCTGCCGATACCGCACCCGATATCGAGCACGCGGCTCGTCTGGGAAATTTGCAGATCCGGGAGAATGAACTTCTTCTCGAATCGATTCCACTCCTCCGCATGGCCTGGGTTCTGATCCCCAAGTAATACTGACACATACGGATTAGCCATGCTTGCAATTGCCTTCGCCCGTTCGTTATAGAAGCTGCGCGTGTTCTCCGTCTTAATATTGACATGCTCCCCATAAATCCGATGCCGATCAGACAAGCGCTTCCTCCTCCTTCTCAATGTGTTTTAGAATCCGTTCATAGTCGTCGAAGTAATCAATCTCCGCCCAGAATCTCCCGCCGACATCCACGGTATAGATATTTTGTTCTTTCGTATCCGCAAAGGAATACAGCACGTTTTCCCACCAGAGGGAGTGCTGATGATTGCCTACAAGCGATTCTAGGCGTTCGTTGAATTTATCCATGAAGCTTCCTCTGATCTTGGCGAGCCCGACATACTCGCAGCTGCGAGACGAGAGCGGGAGCTCCTTCCCGTATTTCTCGATGCATCCATTGTCCGTCGTCAGGAAGAAATAGTCGCCGACCTCGGTGCGCGTCTTATCGATTGCTATGCTCACATCTCGTTCTTCGCCCAGCACAAGGTCAAGAATGTCTTTCGAGAAGTAGACATCCGCATTAAGAACAATGGAATCTCCCTGCAATTCTTCCCGCGCAAACCATAGACTAGCAATGCTATTCGTCACATCGAAGAACGGATTGAAATAATATTTAACAGGCAGTCCTTCGAGCGCCTTGTAAATCTTGCTCGCTTGGTAGCCCACGCATACGACCAATTCAAATCCTGAGTCGAGCAGCATCTGTGCAGTACGACGGATGAGCGGAACTCCGGCAATAGGCAATGTGGATTTCGGCACGTCTTCGATCATTCGCGATATCCGAGTGCCGCGACCAGCAGCAAGTAAGATTGCCTTCATTCTCATCATCCTCTCTAAGAGTTATAAGCTATAGGAAGAAAGCGGGGAAGTGATTTGCCGGCGATTCGGAGGCGGCGGCGTCATGTAGTCATCCCCATATACGTAGCGCAAGTAGCTATCCCAATCCGCCGGCGCATAGTATTGCTCCCCTTCGAAGGGCAGCGTATTGATTTCCGTAAACCAGCTTTTGCTAAACCCGTTCGTCTCCGCTTTGCCATGATAACCAATGCAGCCGACCCGATCGCAGCGCTTCTCGTCGAATATAATGGATAGGAGCTTTGCAATGCCGAACGCCACCTGCTTCGGAATCAATCGAACGACGCCCCACCCCAATCTCCCGATGAAGGTCTCCGACGTTCGCCAAGCCACTCGCGCATAGAGCATCTTCCGGCTCATTGCCGCAATCACTCCCCGCGCCGATCGAAGTATGGCACGATTCGGCACGCCATCGCGCGGGAAGATATCAATGAATACCCCGCTATGCATCTTCAAATGCTCTTGGCCAAGACGTACCGCCTGCGTCCCCGTGCGCCTTAACTTCCCGTATAACCATGGATAATGCTTGTCTGTCTTATTCGTTTGGAAAAAGGTATCTTCCCTGAACTCTCGCTTATCGATCTTGCAAAACTTTTCATAGTCGCTGCGTAACATCTCTACGTCAATATCGTCATCCCAGGGAATAAAAGAACCGTGCCGTGCCGCCCCCAATAACGTTCCTGACGCAATGATGTAACGCAGCCCATGTTTCCTGCACAGTGCATCGAATTCCGCAAGCAATTCGATTTGTATCCGCTGCATTCGCCACAGCTCGTCTTGTGACATTTTCTTTTGGCTATATTTCAACATTTCGTAACGGATCATCGCCTTTCAGCGCACTCACTACCTTATCTATCGACATTTTTCGATTTGGACTTTACATCTAAATTAGATTACATCCTAAACGACTTTGATAGGCATACTCGCGCTTCTTAAAATGCATTAGTGCATTACCAACAAAGATAAATGCCCCAAAGCCGAAACTCCCTCTTTTTTACAAGCCTCCAAAATCTCCTTCTTGAAAAAACGGGCATGATCGAAATTCTTCGTAAAAGACTGGATGAGCTTCACCGCATCGCTCTCGGTAATCTGCCCTTGATCGGCGTACATCCCGATAAGCTGCATGCGGATTAGCGCATACAATAACCCGATATACAACACTTGATCGAACATCTTCCCATCCGTAGACACAGGGAACAGCGTGGAGAAGATCAGATTGACGAGATAGTTTTCCAGAATATATTCCTTCTCTTGAAGAAAAGCTCCATGACACTCTGCATAGGTCTTCTCATAGAACGACAGAATGCGCTCGAAGCTCTGTCCTTCGACTTGCTGCATTCCTCTTAAATAGCCCGTCAAGCACTCCCGATACCGGACGTTCACGAGCTGGCTCTTATCCATAATGCCTACCAGCAGTTCGTTAAGCAGCTTTAACTGAAAGGAATGATTGACCGGAAACGCCTGCGGGTCGGTAAGCTCGGATTCCGAAGCCATGCCGGCTCTGAATTGTTCGACTAATGGGGTCAGATCTCGATCGGGTCTCTCGGAGATCGACTCATCGACCAAATCTGCAAAGGCAGCAAGCATCATCAGACGATGCGAAAGTCCATATTGGCGATTCTGTACGATCTCAATAGCCAGAACTCTTAGCTCCCAGAAGTATCGCAGAGTGACTGGCGCGGCAGCCGTCTGCGAGCTTAGTCTGGCATTCCACTGCGTATTCGCCTCTTCCTTGCGAGGGGCATAGTAGAACTCGATTCCGTCCGGCTGCAGCAGCGCCAACCTTGCAGCCTCCGGACAGGATAAGGCAGCAGAAACCTCCTGCGAGCCATCGATTTCATTGATTCTGCGAGGGTAGGTCGCACACGTCGGGGACAGATAAGTCTCTCCAAGCGCAGCTTGGATGGCGCATAAGCCATGATCCAGAAAAGAACACGCCCCCGTGGTCGAATTCAATCTCATGCTGGCATAGTTCAAATTCGATTTTTCCGCCGTATTTTTCGGGATGACATCTTCATTTAGTCTTTTTTGCAGCTCCGGGTATTCTACCGCTTGATATTTATCATAAGTGTCCTTGTCAACCGTCACATTCCAGAAGGCACAGCAAGTGTCTTCGCACTCTGCGCCGATACAATGAAATCGGGCCATATATTCCGGCTGAAGACTTTGATTGTTCATGAGTTTGCCTCATCTCTTTCGTTAGGCTTGCTTAAGTTTCTAGTATAGACCATTTCGGCGCAGATTCGACAAAACCCTCTATCTTTCTCTTTATTTCCCCTTATAATTCTTGGACTTTGGAGGTTTTTGTATTAAGCTGAAATCATACCCCTTAACTTAATGGAGGCTCTATGAACCCACTCCTTACTCTGTGCATGATCGTCAAGAATGAAGAAGCCGTTCTCGATCGTTGCCTGCAAAGCGTCTCCCGTTTCGTTGATGAAATCGTGATCGTAGATACCGGGTCTTCGGACTCCACTAAAGAAATCGCCCGGAAATACACGAACAAAATCTATGACTTCAAATGGATCAACGATTTTGCCGCGGCAAGGAACGAGTCCCTTAAATACGCAACAGGTCGCTTCATCCTGGTCATGGATGCCGACGAATTCGCAGACGAGTCCAACATGACCTCTTTAAGAAATTTTTTATCCAACCAAAAGCCTTTGAATGACACCTTGTACCGGGTCACCGTTGTGAGCTATAAGGAAGCCAACAAGCCCGCGACCGAAGAACCGATTCTTCGAGTGTTCGCGAATCATATGAATATTCGATACGTTCGCCCGATTCACGAACAACCGACTCCACAGGCCGGTCGATCCGTCAAAATCGTCTCTACTCCGATTAAAATCTTGCATTCAGGATATACCGAGGAAACGATTCAATCCAAAAACAAACACGAGCGGAATCTTCATATTTTTGCAGAGATGCAGAAGAAGCAGCAGCTATCGCCCTACGATCAATGCATGCTGGGAAGACAGCTTCTTTTCATGGGGAGACATGCGGAAGCGCTGACGCCTCTTCTAGAAGCCCACTCCAGAGGGGATAAGAAAGAGGAATGGTATAAGCATAATCTGGTCGCCATCCTTGAGCTTTACTTGAATACGAACGATCTTGTCTCGGCTTATACGTTCGCCCGGGACAATCTGGCGCCATACTTTCATTACGCGGACATTCGTTCCCTGTATGCAAGCGTCTTGTACAAGCTCGGATTTTGGAAGGCCGCCAAGAAGGAATTCGAAGAGGCTTTGGCAATTGCGGACAGCGCCAGAAGCGATCATAAAACCTCGCTGGTAAGCTCTGATCTCGGCTTCCGAAATTCGATCTGGCATCTGGTCCAACTCAATGAAAATGAGCTTAATTACACGCAAGCGATACGTGATTTGGCGAAGCTTCTGGTCAACAACAAGCACGATATAGAAGCGATTAATAAGTTTATCCAGTTATCCTCCATCCATGAAAAATTCGATCAAGTTCTTGCTGTCCTTGAGGAGCTTCTACAGACAAACACAGATCGAACAGCTCATGCGATAGTTGGAAAAATCGCGATACGAGCCAATCACAAGGAGCTTGCCTCCCACTATTGCGGAACGAGCATTGCCAGCGGATTATTTAATTTATCCGAGCAGCTTCATTATGCCCTGCTGTTTAACAACGAGCCTTTATTCAGCGACACTATTCGAAGCTTGCCAGAGGAAAGCCTGACTCCGCAGATCGCTCAAAAAATTGCGTTAGGCATCCTGGTCTGGAACCGTACCGATTGGTTTATCTATCTGGGGAAGCATGGCCGGCTGTTAAGCTTTATCCAGCATCTTCTGAATCATACCGTTCAGGAGTTTGCAGGGGAGGATTTGCCTAACGATACGCTGATCGAGCTTTATAACCTCCAGCAGTGGGATGCTTACGAATTCGTGTTGAGCCAATATGAAACGACTCCAACGATCAATCGCCTTGCAAACTACTTCTTGGCCATACACCATGTTCCAACCGCTCTTCAATATTACGGCTTCCTGACCGAGCAGAATGCCATGACCCCTTTAAGCATCGCTAATCTGGCCGGCTATCAATCCAGCCAAGGAAATCTGGGGGAGGCATGCTCCCTGTGGGAACAAGCGATCGCGCTTGAGCCTTCTTGCCGTAGCCATTACATTCATTACTACGAGACTTGTGAAGAGCCATCGAAAAAGCAGGAGATCAGGCAGCGTCTCATCGCTATTGAGCCCGCCTACAGCCAGCTTGATTTCTTGTTCAGTTAGAAAAAAAGTCCTCGGCGGCTGCCGAGGACTTTTTCTATTTCTTCTTATCCACCAAGAAGCTATCATACACTCCTGCTTGGTTGTAGGCGGCCTGCTGCTTCTTGGTTGTATTCATTCGGTTAATCGCGCTTTCCGCTTCATCCTTAAGCTTATTCATCTGCGACAAAATTACAGAATCGTATGTAAGCAGCTCTCGAATCATGGCCTTTTGATCCGCCGGCAATTCCTCTTGACTCTCTTCCATAAGAGTCGTAAGACGTTGCCTTAGCTCCACCAATGCCTCGAACCGCTCATAATCCACTGCCGTGTCTTCGCTGCTCAGGCGCTTGGTCTCCATCAGTATTTCTGCGATCAGCTCGTTCATCTAGACATTATCCTTAACAGGATTAGTGGATTTAAGAATTTGAACCCACGACTCTCGCAGCTCGCCTAGTATCGAAGCGACCTCCAAAGCCGCTTGCTTGTTCTTCTTCATATTGGACTCGATCAGCTTCCTATTGGCATAATCGTAGATTTCCAACAGATTTCCTGCTATCGGATATTCATGGTTAAGAGAGGCAATGAGCTCATTCACGATATGCTGCGCTCTTATAAGGTTATGATTCGCCTTCTGATAATCCTTCGTTTCTATTCCTTCTACCCCTTGCTTGATAAATCGAATAGCACCATCATACAGCATGAGAATCAACTGAGCAGGAGAAGCAGTCTGAACGGAAGATTGTTGGTATTTGTGGTACGGTGTAGAAATCACTCTCTTCACTCCTCATTCATTTCGATTAATCGCTGCCCAGCCTTGCTGTATCCCATGGCCGCCGAATTGCGATAGCATTGTATAGCCTGTTCCGCTTTTCCAAGCACCTCATAATAATTTCCTAAGTTATACAGGGCTGCATAGGAGCCTGTGCCCTTCACACTATCATAAAGCTCCGTCTCCCCAACTTCAAGGCAAAGCCGGTAAGAACGTTCTATACGAGGCAAATACTCCATGTACTGCGCCGGATTGGAAAGCACGAGATCCAGATAAAAGACGCCGCAGGCAAAATGATAGTCCGGGAATCTTCTCAGCCAGGCATGCTCCCGCTGGAGAATGCCCAACACGGCCTCGTAATCTTTAAGCTTCATTAATAAATATATATACTCCGTAACGACATTCGGAGCAAAGCGTTCCATCCCCTGAAGGGCGGCGTATGCTTTCGAGAAGTAATTCCTGCTTTCTGCCCCATTGTCCAGGCCGCTATATTCTTTGGCCAACTGATACAAATAATAGGGATCGTCAGGATGGTCCTGAAGCTCCAGAAGCAAGAGCGGTACGTTGCGATCGGATTTCCTTTGGCTGAAGTAGCCATCATGCCCAACTAGAATGGGCACATTATACCGGGGCAGTGAAGTATTTAACTGCTCATGGATACGCCCCTTATACCTCAAGCTTCGAGGAAATAAACGTGAGATATAGTCACTGGCTGTATGCTGGATATCGCTATCCTTAAAGATGCTCTTGATCTCTATCCGTCCAACTCCGCCTGTTTTTTGAATGAACTCGCTCACCCCTGAGACATCCAGGGCCTCAATCCACTCATCGGCATCCATTACGAGTATCCAATCTGCCGAGGATTTGCTAATGGCATAGTTCCTGGCTGCCGAGAAATCGTTCTCCCAGACATACGTAAAAACTTTAGCCCCGAGCTCCAATGCGATTTCTCTCGTTCTGTCCGTTGAGCCTGTATCCGCAACTACAATCTCATCCACATAGGGAGCCGCACTTTCGATGCAGCGCCCTATCTTTGCCTCTTCATTAAGGGTAATCATCACTAAAGCGAGCTTACTCATCGAAAACTCCTCTAGGATTTATTAAACAGGCTTGCGGATTGAGCGCTGAATCGGTTAATAGCAGATTCCATTGCCGCAAATTGCTTGTAGTATTGATTCTCGGCCTGAAGCATTCGTTTGTTCATATCCGTCATTCGAATGTCAAGCAACCTTAGCTGCTCTCCGATATTGCTGTCTGCGTTGAATGCCGCATCCGTTGTCGTGCTTACCCGGGAGGTGCCCGCCTTCGTAGCCAAATCCTGGATAGAAAACATCGCAATATTGGAAAGACGCCCGAATAATCCATTGTCCTTATTTACGGCCGAAGCGCCCGGCGGCGTCTTTTCGCTTTCGCTTGCCCTTTGCGTGAAGAAACCGATGACTTGATCGGGATTAGCTTCCAGTGCGCTGCGCAGCTTTGTTTCGTCGATGATTAGCTTGCCGCGTTGCTGATATTCCCCGGTCGAAATGCCTAAGCTGGACAAATTCACATTCGTTCCGTTCACATTTACATCGGTAACCGCCGATAGCCTGAAGCTACTGACAAGCGTGGTGAATGTCGAATCTCTTTTTAACAGGCCGCTCTTGGCCTTTGATTCCCACAGTTCGACTTCGCTTTCGGACATTTCCTTCTTCTGTTCGCTGGTGAGCGGCTTATAGGTTCGATAGCGCTCTTCTCCAAGCTTTTTATTAATAGCATCCATCAGCTCATTGTAATCTTTAACGAACGACTTAATCGTATCGATCATTTGATTCGTGTTGGATCCAACCTTCAGCGTAGTCGAGTTCCCTTGAGATAAGCCGTTAAGCGTAATCTCAACCCCGTTCTCCGTAAAGGTATTGCTGGCTCTCTTTGTGGAGATTCCATTAATCTTCAGCTCGGCATCGTGACCAGCCGCTTGAACGAGGCCGAAATTATCGAATATATCGGACACCAGATTAATTGCGCTGGCATCGCCGGTCGTTTTTGAAGTGATCGACATCTCGCCCGTACGGCTGTCCAGAAACACATTGACATTCGCATCCTTGCTGTTATTCAGCTTTGACACCAATGTAGCCAATGTGTCCGTGTTTTCATCCAAAACAATTGAACTGCCGCCAGTCTGAATGGTGATTTTGCCTTCCGCATCTGCCGTATAGTTAAAGCTGCCGCCCAGATCCTTCAGTTTGGTGTTCAAGTCGACTGCACCCATACCGGCACCGGAGGCGGATTTCCAGGTTGCTCCTTCCGCAAGCTTGGTGACCTCAATCGTCATTGACCCGGTTACCGCATCCGCTTTCGCCGTTGCGCTGACCGCCGAGCTGTTCCCGGATATGGTGGCCTGTTTAGCATTAAAGGTTCCTTCCAGACCATAATTAAAAAGCTTGTTGTTGCGGAAATCAACGATCTTGGCATTGATCTCGCGATACTGCTCCCGCTGCCATTCAAGCGTGGTCTTCTGGACCGTAAGCTTATCCAGAGGAGCCCTCTTCGCCTTCATCAAGTCTTTAACAAGCTGGTCGACATCCAGGCCGGATGCCATACCCGTTATTCTGGTTACCATTCACGATCCCATCCCTTCATTATACTTTCTCGTCGACTAAGATCCCGGCAAATTCCATCATTTTCACGACAAGATCCAGCGTTTTCTCTGGAGGAATCTCGCGAATCAATTCTCCCGTCTCTTTGTTGAAGACCTTCACCATGACGGCCTTGGTCTGCTCATGAATCTTAACCTCGAAGGAGGTTGTAGGGCCCTCCAACGACTTGATGGCCCGGTCGACGGCTCGAATAAGCTGCTCTTCTCCGATGGATACCTTGACCCCTTGTCTCTCGGCAAGCTCAAGCTGCTTTCCCGTCCGAAGCGATACTTGAGAGGCCGCTTGCTGCTTGGGAGCTTCTACTTCGGGGCTTGCTTTCACTGCAGGAGTTTGAACAGGCGACCCCGTCGCGCTAGATACGCTGTGCATGTCAATCCCTCATTCCGTCCCAGATATTGATAATCTATTATATATATCGACTGTAGGATAACTTTTATTTAGCATTTAAAACAGAAAAAAGACTCCGGGAGGTCCCGGAGTCTTTTTTCTCGTTAAAATTAACGGAGCAAGGACAGTACGCCTTGCGGAGCGGAGTTTGCTTGCGCAAGCATCGCTTGGGAAGATTGAAGCAGGATTTGGTTCTTGGTAAGAGCAACCATCTCGCTAGCCATGTCTGTATCACGGATACGGGATTCAGCAGCAGTCAAGTTCTCAACCGTTGTACCCAAGTTGTTGGACGTGTACTCCAGACGGTTTTGTACAGCACCAAGCTTAGCACGTTGCGTAGCAACGTTCTCGATTGCCGTTTCAACGCTAGCCAGCGAAGTCGAGTTTGTCAAACCGCTGAATCCAGTTGTAGCAATAGAACCAATCGAGATGACTTGTGTGGAGTCATTGGATTGGATCGAAGCTCCGCCCGTAATGTTCATGCCGTTGAACTTCGTTTCCGTCATGATCTTGTCGATTTGAGCACCCAGTGCGTCCAACTCTTCGTTGATGTTGGACTTGTCTGTTGTAGAATACGTTCCGTTCAGCTTTTGAACGTTCAATTCTTTCATCCGAGTCAGCATTGCGCTAACTTCGTTCATTGCGCCCTCAGCCGTTTGCACGAAAGAGATACCGTCTTGAACGTTGCGTTGCGCTTGCTCGAGACCGCGGATTTGGCCGCGCATTTTTTCGGATACAGCCAAGCCAGCTGCATCGTCAGCTGCACGGTTGATGCGGAGACCGGAAGCCAGTTTCTCCATGTTCTTGCTTGTTGCAACGTTGTTCAACGTCATGTTGCGGTGAGTGTTCACTGCAGTAATGTTGTGATTAATACGCATAATAAAATTCCTCCCTGAAATTGTTGTTGAGACTCGCATCCATGCGAATTCTCCAGTACCTAATCTATAGGTCGGCCGCCCTATATTCAGGCTCTGTATTCATTATCGGCGGCGAAGCAAAGAAGCTTAATAGGCATTTAGAAATTTTTGCTGATTTTTTTTAATTCATCGGATAATCGGCTCAAATCCGCCTTCGTCGACACCGCGTTAAGGTTTGATTCCTGAACGGAGTCCACCAGCTCCTTGCGCAAAATCTGCACTTCCTTAGGAGCAGCGATCCCAAGCTTGATCACGTCGCCTTCTATTTCCAATACGGTGATTTCTATGTTGTCTTGCAGAATAACCGATTGTCCTTTTTTGCGGGAAAGCACAAGCATATGGACGCCTCCTTATTTTTCTGCCTCTTGCGCGAAGAGCCGATGTCTTGCCGTATAGGACGTGTTGGAGAGAATAATTTGCTTGGCCAAGCCTTTATCCGTATTCAAGATCACCGGAGCAACCAGATTCACGGTAGCCGTGCCCAGACTCTCCCTCCACGACACGATCACGCGAATCAATAAAGACTGGCTGGAAACCAGCTGCAGCTCCTTTGTCGCGTGGTCCGGCAGCTCGAATTCGTATTCCTTGAAGAAAAAGAACGGATCTACGGTGACGAAGCTCGTCTCCTCGCTGTCAAGACATTGCAAGGTTCCGAACGGTTTGTTGGCTTCCTCCTCCACTAATACAAATCGCTTGCAGTGGTTAAAGCCCGGAAGCCCCTCCTCAAAGTGATAAATCAAATTTCCATCCGCTTGCTGTAATTCCTCTTCAGCTTGCCTGCGCATGTTCCGGCCTCCTCGACCCTAAAAGTAGAAAAGCTATAAGCGTATGCCGCTTACAGCTTAAATCGCGATTTATGCAATGATGTTAATCTCGGGAGGCGTAATCGTGACTTTCGGATATTGCTGCATGTACACGTTTACGTTCCCCCGCTCATATTGAATTTCCGGGCGATGCACTTGAGCTTGAATGTCTACCCGACCGACATCTACCTGCAGATTGATGTCATTGGGCGTATACTGGAACTCCACATTGGCCAAGGACGCAAATCCGAACACCTGCAAGTCGGGTGCACCCTCGATAAAATCGCTCAAAGCGAGTTCGGGAATCGGATTGTCGTTATTCGTAAGGTCACCCATCCGATTCCCTTTCTCCACAATATGTTGAATGTTTTGCTGAGCTACTTGTTTATATTGAGAGTAGATCCGGTTCCAGAACGCTTCCGCCTTCCCCCCCGTGAGCGCGTCGTTGGTTAACGACTGATCAATCCGCAGATCGCCGGGACGATTCGTGGCGGTAATGACGGTAGGCGTCGATTGCACCGCCAGCTCAGGCTTAGGCCGTCGGATCTGATACTGTCCGAGCTGGGACTCAATGCCGATCAATCCTCTCTGGGACTGAATGGACAAGAAAGGTACCATGCTTCAAGCCTCCCCGCTTCAGGCTTATCTCAAGAAGTCGACAAGCGATGGCGAGATGACCTTCGCTCCCACGGACAGCGAAGCTTGATAGATGCTCTCGTTCACCTTCGAACGAATGATCAAATCCTCGATATCCGCATCCTCGGTTTTGGACTGCAGCGTTTCCAGGTTAACGTTCAAATCTTTAAGCCGCTGCTCCATCAATTCAACCCGGTTCACGCGGGCGCCGATTTCCGCTTGCTGAGTAAGCACCTTGTCCAGCCTGCTGTCCAATGCATTGAGCTGGCCGGTTACTCCTTCATAATTGCCGGATTCCAGGTTGGCGACCATCTGATCGATAACATAGAACAAATTATCGTCTTCATTTTGCGGCGCTGTAACGCCCGGCGGCGGGAAGCCGAAAACATTGTTTCCTGTCAGGTTGACCGTCAATTCAATTCCGGTGTTGATCGCATAATTCAGATTGCCGGTATCCGTAATGACGTTCGTAGGCGGAGTGGCACTGTCATATGGAATTTTGTCCGTGAACTGTCCATTAAATACGTATTTGCCCTTGAACTGGCTATTAGCGATATCGACAAGCTGTTCCTTTAATTGCTTCATCTCGCTTGCGATGTTATCCAGTGCCACTTGCGGGTTCGTCCCGTTCGCTCCCTTAACGGCGAGCTCTTTAATACGTTTGCCGATATCTCCAACCTGAGTAAGCAGCGTATCATTAAAATCCAGCCATGACACGGCGGAATCTACGTTGGTCTGATAACGCTCGTTAAGAGACAGATCGCTTCTGTAGCGCAGCGAATATGTGATGCCTACCGGATCATCGGAAGGCCGGTTGATCTTCATGCCTGTAGACAGCTGCTCCTGCAAGCCTTGCATCTGTCCGAGGTTCTTGTTAATGTTCCGCAGCAATTGATTCGTTATCGTACCTTGCGTTACGCGTCCCAACAAGGTTATTCACCCTCTCTTCGGAAAGTCGTTATCTGCCTACCGTGCCCATACCGTTAATAATTCGGTCCAGCGTCTCGTCAATCGTAGTCATGAACCGCGCTGCCGCATTATAGGCATGCTGGAATTTGATCATACTGCTCATCTCTTCATCCAACGACACTCCGCTCACGGATTGCCGGCGAGACTCCACTTGATCAACGACGATCTTGGCATTCGTCGTTTGACGATTGGCTTCTTCCGCCTCGATCCCGAGCTGACCGACAATAGAACGGAAGAAGTCATTGACGGAGCCCTGCGCCGTTGCCGCCCCCACGGCCACGGAGGAGAAGTCGATCTTCATCTCGCTGAATTGGCTGATCAGCAGCGCCAGATCCTTGTTCCCCTTAACGACGGATTCAGGCGTTCCCGCAGTCCGCATAGCGGAAGCGATGTTCCCCGCGTCCGCAAGAATAGCTGCGTCGAGCTGAATGTTGCCTGCGGTCAGCGGCCCTCCGTCTCTTGAAGCGAAGAAGCTTCCTCCCGCTTTAGGAGGGTCCATCATCGTGTACCCCAGCTGATGCAATCCGTTCAAGCCTCTGACGGTAACGGTCAAGTCCGAGGTCAGCGTTCTGCTCGTGCCCGTATAGGTTACATTGTCCAGAGTAATTCCGTCCGGCAATACGGAGCCTGCGGGAATCGTGACTCGAATATCTCCATTGGCCAGCCCATTGACAAGGGTATTTAATTGCTGTTGATAGTTGGCTACATACTGATCCCGGGAGATAATCATCCCATAGGCTTCGCCGCCATTGAGATCGCCGCCCGCCGCGCTTGCTTCCAGACCCTCGACCGTAACGGGATTGAATTCCCCGTCTTCTATCAGAACCGCGCCGCCCATTGACACTTGGTAGCCGCCGTCAATCGTTTCTACGGCCGTTACGTTAATGATCTTGGACAATCCATCCATCAACAGATCGCGTTGATCCCGCAAATCGTTGGCGTTGTCGCCCAAGCCCTCGATACGGCGAATTTGCAGATTCAAACTGGCGATCGTTTCAAGCGACGTGTTGATCTGATTCGCCTTGACTCCGATGTTCTCGGTAATATCCGCGCTCAGCTCATCGAGCTGCCTGGCGGTTTGGTTAAAGGCGTCCGTTACCGCTTTGGCGGTTTCCCTCACAAGCTTCCTTGCCGTAATATCCTCCGGATTCTCACTGAGATCGTGCCAGGACTTCCAGAAGTTGTCGAGAACCGCGCGCAATCCGGTATTGGACGGCTCGTTCACGATCGTTTCCAGCTTCTGCAGCGTATCCGCTTGAATCGACCAACTGCCGTGCGTCTTGTTCTCGTTCCTAAATTGCGCATCCAGGAAGCTCTCGCGAATCCGGGTAATCGAGCTGAACTCGACGCCGGTTCCCAGTTGGCCCGGAGTGACGGACTTGTTCATGCCGACCGCTTCCATCGGCTTAGACGCAACCATGTTGACCGTCTGTCTGGAGTATCCCGCCGTATTGGCGTTCGCGACGTTGTGACCCGTTGTTTGCAGCGCCGTCTGCTGCGTGAACAAGCTGCGTTTTGCCGTTTCCAATGCATGGAAAGTCGATCTCATTAACATCTTCCCCGTTCCGCTTGTGGATTCTAGGCTTTCGAATCGAAAAAGTTGAGCTTGTGCTGACCGTAAGCCGAATCGCTCGGCTTCTTATACACATAATCCTGATCGTCATAGGCGCTCGCCAGAAGATTCAAGGAAAAATCATTAAACTCTATCGACTGCTGCGTCAGCTTCATATTGACATCATTCAGGGCGCGCACATGCTCGACCATAGCGCTTAGCCTGTCGGCAAGATCGGACAGCTTAAGCTTGTCTTCGGAATGAGAGATCATTCGAATCAGACTGGCGACCGTCGTCGAAGGCGCAGGATTCAGCCCCCGCTCCTGCAGAAAGCTCTGCACGGCCTGCTGTCTGCGCGCTTCGGCATCCATGATCAGCTTGACCAATCGGGATTCCTTGGTCACCATCTCATTCAAGACGTCCACATCATTGGCGATGAGCGCCGCCTTTTTCTTCTCTGCAAATCCGACCATCTGCTCATGCTGAAGCAGCAAGGTTTCCAGCGCTTCGCACAAATCGTTAAATGCCATTCTATCACCTTCCGCCCTCTGGATTGACGCGATCTATTCCCGAACGAAAGGCAGCAGCTTTTCGGCAAGCTTGCCGGAATCTACGTGATAGGTGCCGGAAGCGACTTCATTCTTCAAGCTGTCGATCCGCTGCGACCGATTCGGATCCTCTGCGCGCTGCGAGCCCAGCAATTCCATCGCTTCCGCGGAAAATTGCACCTCGTCCTTCCGGCGCTTTCCGGACAGCGGGTTGGCGCGGGCATCCGTTTGCTGTTGATAAGTGCGATACGCACCGATACGTTGAGTATCATTTATTTTCATAACGATCACCTCAATAAATAAAAAAACCGATAATGTATACCCCTATTATCGGTCAAGGTTTATGAAATGTTTAGAGTTACAATTATTTATCCCGATCGTTCATCCGATCGCCGATCTGATAAGTTCCCTTATTTCTATCCTCATCCGGATTATGCTGAATTCTTCCCGTAGTGGACACGTTTCTCACATCGCGCTGCAATCTCTTCTTGCAGGATTCGCACAAATGGCCTTCACGAATGAGCGTCCCGCACGATTCGCAAGGATACGACAAATTAGGCGCGTCCATCATCGAAATTCTACCCTCACGCACCCACTTCGTGATCTGCTTAATGCTGATTTCGGTCTCTTCGGACAGCTGCTGAATATCCATGCCTCTATTTTTGCGCAGATGTTCGGCGCAGCGCTCGTAGTCCTTCTCCAACTGCTGATAACAATTATTGCAAACCTCTCGGAAGCTCTTAGAGAACAGCTTTCCGCATTTCGGACAGTAGGTTAAATTCATGAAGGCATTCCCCCGATCCCGACATCAATCGACTATATTACCCGAATTATACTAAATTCTTCAAGTCGCCGCTACACTATTCTTAACATTATGCGGAAGCCGATGGAGAAGTCCCTGTCGATCCGGGCGCGCCCTTCGTTTCCGCCGAGGCGGCTTTAAGCTGGGCCGGCACGCTGCCGAACAGCAGCCATGACCAGCCCGTCAGCCTGCTGAGGACGGTCACAACGATCCACGAGATCAGCACCGCAAGCACGAACCCTCCGGCATACCAGGCATGATGAATCAACGTGCCTCCGCTTTGCAGCGGATATTGCCTGTAGAACAGCAGGACGAGAGGATGAACCAGATAGACGCCGAAAGAAACGATCCCCAGATGGCGCAGCCGACCTACCCAGAAGGAGGTTCTCAGCTTGCCGCCTATCAGAAATGCAACCTGAATGAGCACCAGCGGCGTGAGCATCGTGTAGATGTCCCACAGCCCGTCGTACAGGGCATTATGATACCTTGTCCCGTGCAGGCGCGCGTTGTAGAAAATATTTACGTAGGCGAGCCCGGAAGCAAGCCACGCCGCCCAGAGCGCGATCCACACCGCGACCTTGGATTTCGTCAGATTCTCTTTGGCGATGATCAGCCAGCCTTTAATCCGGTCGAAATAAATCCCCAGCCACGCCCCGAGAAAGTATTGCCCGAAATAGGTCGGCGACCAGCTGCCGCGGTTCGTAACCTGCCAGTACTCGCGATTGTACAAGAAGAAAGCCCACTGCAAAGCCACGCCGACAAGCACCGCGGACGCGGCGAGCCACTTAAAGCGTTTCATCAGATAGAGCAAAACCGGGAACAGCAAATAGAGCTGAATGCTAATGAAAACAAAATACAAATGCGTATAGGCTTGTCCCTTCGCCACCTTGCTCCAGAAGCTCGGCCACATCTGCGAGATGTCCCAGGCAAACCCGTTCTGGTACCATCTTAATAAGAAATAGAGCAGAGAAAACAGCAAATAGGGAATGACGATGTACATCAGCCGATTGCGGTAAAACTTCTTGAAGCGCTGCAGCGTCAAGGGCTGCGGGTAGTAATTATAAAAGAGAACGAAGCTGCTGAGCAGAATAAAAGACGTGGTTCCGATCTTGGAAAATATATTAAGAAAGTTGTACACGCCGTAAAGGGTCGTTTCTTTCATATTCACGGTAGCGAACGAGGTGGAATGCACCATTATTACGCCCAGAATCGCAATACCGCGCACAATGTCGATTTGGTTTAACTTCTCGCGACGTTCCATGGCTCCTCCTGTACAGAAAGCGTTAGAATCTGGCAAACTCCAGCGTCACACTATCATAGCATAACGAGAATCTCGCAGGAAGGCATGGCTCTTCCAGCCTCGCTCGTCGAAGCTAGGAGCGCGCCCACAGCAGACCATAGACGGACGGCGGATCTGCCGTTGGCGCGGCTTGCCGCAAGACGCGGGCACACTCATTCAACGTGCTTCCCGTTGTATAGATGTCGTCCACAAGCAGCACCGGACCTGTCCATTCCGGCCGCACCTGCGGGGCAAATGTCGCCCTCATGTCGACCACCCGGCTCCGCCGCGACTTCAAGCTCTGCTTCTCCGTATGCCGCAAGCGCCGAAGCAGCGGAAAATAGGAGATTCGATACCAGTCCGCGAGGCGCATAGCCAATCTCTCCGCTTGATTAAAGCCTCGTTCCCGAAGCCGCTCAGGAGCTAAAGGCACCGCTGTGATAGTCGGAAAGCTTGCTCCCGAAACGCGGCATAAGCGTTCGTAGGCAAACGCAAGCATCGCCGCCAGCACGATTTCAAGGCGTTCGCTGCCTCTGTACTTGTAGAGCGCGAGCCAATCTCTCATCGTATCCGTGTAACGAACGGCACAACGGCTCATCTGATAGGCCCTGTCCGTTCTGCGAACGCAATCCTCGCAGGATTCGGCTCTCCCGCATATTCGGCATATTGGGTAAGGAATCCATGGAATTGCCCGCAGGCATAAACCGCATAAAGACGAGATCGCCTGACGAGGCAAAGGGTGGCGTAGCGGAATCGGATTATTCCCCGCAGATCTGCCCGCGTCCCGTCCGCACACCGGACAGTCCCGCTTGCGGGAGGCGAACCAAGCGCCTGGATTCATAACTGATCTCTCCTCTCTAACGTTGCGAATCATGGAAAGGTTACAAATTTTCCCGTCGGGTTCTAGGAAGAGTTGAAATAGCCTTTGCGCCTGGCCAAGGCATTCATCGCCCGAATTTGCCGTATCGAGCCCTTCTGCGCGGCCGTCCATGTCGGAGCGCCGAAGCCCGCATAGCCGAACGGGTCGTCGCCGGAACGTCCCGCGCGCCCCGCCATCTGGACAAGCGATGCGGCATCGAACATGGGATTGTCGGCGTCGAGGATAAACACATCGCTCTTGGGAATCGTAACCCCCCGCTCCAATATCGTCGTCGTCACAAGAAGCCTTATGGAACGGCTGCGAAAGGAGACAACCTTGCCTCCTCTGTCGCCGTCCTTGGACGATGTCCCGGAGATGGCCTCCGGCGCAAGGGCGAGCTGCCCCGCGCAGCTGCGAAGCAGTCCGACCAGCGGTTCGACCTGCTTCACGTACGGCACGAACAGAAACACTTGAGCGCCGCGCGCAACCGACCGGCTCAGGACCGTCAGCAGGCCGGCTGGCAGCGAGCGCCGGCGCAGCAGCTGGTACACCGCAGGGAGCTTCAGCCTGTGAGGAACAGGCAGCGGACGCCGATGATAACGAACCGGCACCCGGGCATAGGCAAGCCTGCTTCGTGCAGCCTCCCGCTGCAGCTCCTGAGGCGGAGTGGCGCTAAGCAGCACGGTTTTTCCGCCGGCTTTGCGGCATTTGTCCGCCGCGAAGTGCAGCATCGGATCGTTATGGTACGGAAACGCATCCAGCTCATCGATCAGAACGAGATCGAACGCCTCCTGAAAACGAAGAAGCTGATGCGTGGTTGCCAGGGTGAGAGCCCCGATTGCCCAGCGCTCGGGACTCCCTCCGTATAGCACGGCGCGACTGTCATTCGGGAAAGCTTTAGCCAGACGGGGCGCTAACTCCAGCACGACATCGCGTCGCGGAGTTGCGACCAGCGCTCGCCCGCCCTTGGCAAGCACAGCCTCCAGCAGCGGAAAGATCATCTCCGTCTTGCCCGCCCCCGTCACCGCCCAGAGCAAAAAGGAGCGGTGGATCGGCTTGTCCGGCACTGCCGAGCTCTCAAGAAAGGCGAGCGCTTGCGCCGCAGCGTCGCCCTGGGCCGGACTCAGTCCCCATCGCGCGATCAGCTCCTCCGGAGACGGGGGCAGAGCGGAAGCCGGCCTGCCGGCTCCGGTCGTTTCGCTGGCGGCGTAAGCCAGAGGCGCGGTCGGCCTGGTCGGACGTTCGAGGGTATGAGCGAGGCCGGCGGAGCGCACGTCTGACCGGCCGGGACGAACGGCGGCCGGCGCAAGCGTTAAGGCATGCAAGGGCTCCGTGAGGGAGGCTGAGCCTCTCCCTTCGCCAACAGCGGGAACGCCGATCACGAGCAGCCCGCATTCGCGGCTGCGCCCCATGCCAAGGCAAGCCTCGCAGTAGGCGCAGGCTTGCCCGCATGCGGCGCAGAGCGTGCGCCGCTGCTTGTCCTGGCCGCTGCCGCAGCGACGGCAGCGAAGCTCCTGGGGGCGGCGCGACGCGCGCCCCCGCAGCAGCCGAGCGGGGCGAAGCCGCTCGGCCCACAAGCGGAGCCCGCGCAGCAGCGGAGCGGCGGGCTTGGGGGCTACGGCAGCGGTAAGCTGCACGGCCCCCAGCAGCGACGCTAGCTGCACAGCAGCGAGAGGAGCGACACCTTGGCCGGGAAGCGGCAAGGTGTCCAGCAGCTGCAGGACCTCGTCCTGCAGCAAGGAGCGGCCGGCCAGCTGCTGCGCTGCGCAGCGGGCCGCTGCCTCCAAGTCCGGTGCGATCGCAATCGCTCGTCCGCCAGAAGCCGGAACGTACGCTGCCTGCTCCAGCTTCGCATCCGCCGCCACTTGGGCGACCAATTCCTCAAAAGGCTTTGCCCACCCCTCATCGCCGTTTCGAGGATTGTCGCCGCTCTCGAACCACACAGAGTTCATAGAGCTGCACAGCGTCTCCGCCATCCCCAGCGGCACGCATTCCCTGAAGCGAACAAGCGAGTCCGCCTTGTCTGCCCAATATGCCGAATCCACCTCCCAAGCCAATGAGAATAACGCCCTGCGAATAGCACCCGCTCGCACCGCATACAAGACCACCTTCACTCTCGCGCCGCCCCTCACCTGTTAATTGGACCTCTCCAATCCTTCCTGACGACAAGGCTTATACGCTGACTATCGCGCACAAAAAAACACACCCCATCGCCAATACGGCGATCCATGGTGTGCTTCACCCGGAATTCGTCTGTTTCCCGTTTGGTTTTATTGTATGACAATCCTCCGACAAAAACAATGTCCCGGCTAACCTCCTTGTCGCTTTTTTTACAACGGCAGCTTGCGAACATCCTCCTGATTGGACAGCTCCACCCATACGACGCGGGGGTCACCCCCGTCGGCTTCTCCAACAGCAGACTCGCGTGCGATTGACGCGCCGCTGGCGACTTCCCGCCTTACCCACTCGATCCTTTCATTCCCGCGTGCAAAGCACTCCATAATTCTCCGCGTATCGTCCGTGGAACGCTCCAGCACAACGGTAATGCCGATTTCCGTTCCCGTTCTTCTTGAAAATTGCTGCAAAGCCCGAATATACCATTCAATCTGCATCTGGTGATTGCCTGCGACCAGCACATATTGACGGCGCTCAATCCCAGCGCCCCGCCGGATCAGCCAATGCGCGAATGCCGCTGGCGCTGCGTAAAAGGCGGAAATCCACAATAGCTCGAACATCACGCCGGCCACCTCCTTTGTTTTGAAGGTGAGCGACGGGACCGCAGGCGATAACGAACGCTCCTGCAGCCGACCGTCTTCTCGTTCCACACTATATGCCGACCGAGGTTTCGGAGTTCCTTAGCCACCTTCTCGCAGCACGGCCGCAATGCAAAATTCGCGACTGCCCGCAGGTCGGCAGACCCCGGCAATCGCGAAAAGGCTTCATCTCGTATGTAGCGTCAAGTCACAAGGTAACCCAACCATATTTGATAGAGTTGATGACTGCTTGGGTGCGGTCATCGACCTCCATTTTCTGCAGAATGCTGCTGACATGGTTTTTGACGGTTTTCTCGCTGATGAACAGGTTCTCCCCGATCGTCTTGTTGCTTTTGCCCTCGGCCATCAGTCGAAGCACTTCGGCTTCCCGGCGAGTCAGCGGATTGTTCCCCCGAGGGATGAACTTCGTAATCGTCTCCCGGCTGGCCGCAGCGCCGGAAGTCGCTCCGATCTCATCCAGGTAAGTCATGCGGCGAAGCTGGTTGATCAGCTTGCCCGTCACTTTCGGATGAATGTAAGCATGTCCTTCCGCAACCGTGCGGATGGCGTTAACAAGCGATTCGGCTTCCATGTCTTTAAGCAGATACCCTGTCGCGCCCTTGCGAAGGGTTTCGAATACATAGCTCTCGTCGTCATGAATGGAGAGGATGATCACCTTGATCTCCGGGAAAATATCCCGCAATCTCTCCGTCGCGACCACTCCGTTTTCCGTGGGCATGTTAATGTCGAGCAGCACCACGTCCGGTTTCTCATGATTGCAGAATTCCAGCACCTGGATGCCGTCGCCGCATTCGCCGATGACCTCGAGATCGCTCTCCATATTCAGTATCCGCTTCAGTCCTTCGCGGAAGAGCTGATGATCATCGGCAAGAAGCACCTTGATCGTACGTGCAGCAGTTGTCTTATTCTCCATGCGCGATTAACTCCTTTCTTGGCTCCGCTTTTATGGGGACTTGAATCTTGATTTTCGTACCGTGCCCGATCACGGATTCGATCTCCATCTTGCCCTGCAGGAGTTCGATCCGCTCCTTCATCCCGATCAAGCCGAAATGGGAGTGGGCTTTGGCCCGGGATTCTACGACATCGGGATGAAACCCGACCCCGTTGTCCTCTATGTACATCTGGACGGTTTCGTCCAGGAAAATCAACTCCAACGAAACGAACGTCGACTTGGCATGCTTCAGCACGTTGTTGAAGCCTTCCTGAGCCAGCCTGAACATGGCGGCCTCCATCGCGTTCGCCAGCCGCTTCTCCTTGCCGGACGTTTCGAACACCGAACGAATTCTCGTCTTCTCTTCGAAATCCTGCACGAATTTGCGCAGCGTGGGCACCAGTCCCAAGTCATCCAAGGCCATCGGCCGCAGATTAAATATGATCTTGCGAATTTCCTCCAGTCCCATGCGAATTTGCGCTTTCAGGTCGATCAGCTCGCTCCGGACAATTTCCAGATCCTTCGTGTCCAGCAGCCGCTCGGCGATCTCCGTCCTGAGCACAAGATTCGCCAGCGACTGGGCCGGCCCGTCATGGATTTCGCGAGCAATGCGCTTGCGTTCATCCTCCTGGGCCAAAATAATCTTGAGCCCGATCAACTGACGGTTTTTGGCGGATTCGAGAATTCGGGTCACCTGGGTCAGATCGCCGGATAAGTAATCGAGTACAACGCTCATCTGCAGATTGATCGTATCCGCCCGTTCGATGGACACTTCGACGTTTTTGGCTCGTAGTTGAAGCTCGTCCCGTCGGCTCTTCAAATAGCTCTCCTTCTCGCGGTATACCATGAGATCGAGCTGAAGCTGCGTAGCTTTCTCGTAAGCCGATTTGATATCTTGCTCGGAGTAGCGTACGAAATCACGGCTGACCTCCGTCAGCCGTATTCTCGCAAGGCGGTAATCCCGCTCGATGCGGTCTACCTTATCTATCGTTTCCGAAGTTTCCTGAAGTACGGTTTCCAGCTCTTGCGTAAGGGAATGAAGCTCGCGACGGGCCGCCTCGCAGATTTCGAATACCTGTACTTTGCTATCTTCCATTACGGTAATAGCATTCTGGATTACACGGTCAATCTGGTCAACATGATAATCCATAGAACCTGCTCTCCTAATCCGACACGCCCGTCTAAAATGAATTCTTTCTCTCGGTCAGAGACCGAGCTCACATCGCCAGTTACGTTTACATCATACCATATTTCCCGATCATAACAGAGAGGATTAGGCCCTGCGGTCTAAAATTAGTGAATTGTAATGGTTTTGGTTTTGCTCTCCCAATCTACCTTTTGGCCCAGTTGCTCGGAAATCACCCGCACGGGAACGTACACGCTGCCGTTTATGACAATCGGCGGTGCGGACAGAGCCTGACGCGCTCCGTTGACGGTCATCGAATCCTTGCCTACCCACAGCTCCAGCATCTTGTCTCCGCGCAGCACGGTCACTCTCTTCGTCGGACCGTTCCAGACCACCTGCGCGCCGAGCGTATCCGCCACGAAGCGGAGCGGCAAATAATTCGTACTGGTGCCCTTCTGCACGAACGGCGCACCGGGCAGCTTCACGCTCTTGCCGTCGACCGTTCCCTGCGTTTTCCCGACATTCATGACAATCGTCGGATTCGAGACGGCAATCTGGCCCGGAGGATACTGAAGGACAAGATTGTCGAAGGCGACTTGGCCTTGCAGCGCGCGCTCGTCCTGATCCTCTTCCTTGTTGACCAGATACAGCTTGGTCAGCTTGGAGGAGCCCTTAAGTCCTGCCGCGGTAAGATCGAAGCGGATATTCTTCCAGCCGGTCCAATCGACCTGGTCGGCAATCGTCGCGTAAGCAGGCTTGCCGTCCCCATTCGTGAATTCGGCTCTGAGCCATTGACGGCCGCCGTCGCCCAGCACATCGATCGACATCGCGCTTGGGGAGCCTCCTACGGAAATCCCCTTGCCGTCATTCAGCACCGCATTGGCGTAGCTCTTGCCGGAGCCCATCATGAATTCATAATCCATGACGAGTACCTTGGAAGTCTCTCGTCCCGGCACGCCAGTTGAGATTGAGGCCGTTCCGACGGTGGCGGCCGGCGTACCGGAGAAGCTGACCGGGTACGTCACTTTCTCGAAGTCTTCCAGCGGCTGCTCCGAGCCGGATGCCAGCGTCACCACCGCTCCATATCCGTCGTATCTTGCGATCGCATAGCCTGCGACAGTCTTGTCCTGTACTTTGCCCACCGTGATCTTGCCGTCCTTGGACGTCGCCGTGAAGCCGCGGAATTCCCAAGAAATCGAAGACGCAGGCACCGATAATTGCCGTCCATCCGTAAGCTCGGCTTTGATCGGTACGCTGATGACCGCCCCCGGCTTCAGAATCGTCGAGCTTGGCTCGGCGATGAGCTTGGCGATCTGGGCCTCCCCGATAATCTCGACCTTCAACGAGTCGCTCGCGCTGCCCGATCTTACGCTCAGCGTGGCCGTGCCCGGCTTGGAGGCTTGGAACGCGCCGTTCGCGAACGCTCCCAGCTGCTTGTCGATGCTCCAGGATGGCGTCAGGCCGCCGGCGTCGACGGGATTGTAGTATGAATCGTAGGCTTTGAGCGCATATGTCGATTGCTGGCCGATGAACAACGTTTGCGCTCCGCTGGCAACAATCCCCTTCAACGAGCCTTGAGGCGCCGTTGTATACACGCCGATGCCGTTCGTTACGAGACGCTGCGTGGTCCCATAGGAAGTCGGATGCGCAAGCTGCGTCTGAAAGTCGCCCAGCGGACGGCTGACCATGGTCGTAGAGCCGCCGCCGTCCAGATTAACCGCCTTCCACACGCCGAGCTCTCCCAGAATCTGCTGCAGCTTCTTGAGCGTTACTCCTTTACGGCCTCCATTCTCTTCCGCCGTAACCAGATATACCGTAGCGCCGTCCTTCGAGAACCCGACTGCCGTACGCGCTCGATCCGCGTTGCCGCTTAATCCGTTTATGTCTCTCGTGAAGGCGGCCGGAGCCCCTTTATCCATCAGCAGCGTATGGCCGCTGACCATCATCTGGAAGTCGGCCGGGTTATAGGCTTTGCCGTCTGCCGACGTCAAGGAATAGCTGGAGCCGATTCGATCCCCGACATTCAGATTGCCCGTAATGAAGCTTGCTGCCGTCCCATGCCCGCGCAAAATATAGCCATTGGCCGGAATCGGCGTTGCGATCGCGCTTTGACTGGAAATTTCGGTGACGACATCGTCCACGACCAGCGCCTCCGTCGGCTTGGCCGCACTGTTCATCGGACGCTCCGAAGCAGTCCATGCGTTGGTATAGATGTAGAGCGCATTAACGTGGCTATACGCCTTGTCCGGCTCTGTACGGTAAGCCGACTTGTTGACGCCCGTCAGCGGGAACGAGGTCACTCCGTCTGCAGCCGTCACCGTACCGGTAAACACGAAGTTGTCGATCACCGGCTGCCGGTCCTTCGTAACGCCGAAAGCGTACATGCCTGTTAGCTGCTCCGTGCTGACAAGCAACTGACCGGACGTAATCTGTGCCCCCATCGGCACTCCCTCCGTACTGCTGCCCGTCCGGAAGACGTCCCCGTTCACGCCTGCAACCGCCCCCGTCTCCTTGGTCATCGCGCCGACGGATTGCTTGCCTGTAACGCTGCCTTTCGGGCCTCCCATGGCGTTGAGCTCCACATAAGGGTCTTTCAAGTCTATCTGCAAGACATGAATCGCTTCGGAAGTCTTCGAGTCCGAAGCGACCCAGGAATACGTCAATTGCCGTACGCCGGAGGTCACGATCATCTCGGATTGCTTTACGAGCTTGTAAGTGACTGCTGCGGAAGCGGCATGGGCGGCAGGCAGAAACGCATTGCTGACGGGTCCGCTCAATACGAGAAACCCGGCGAGAAACGGCAGAATCAAACGGGAACGCTTATGTCGCGTTTGCGGTGTTGTCGATGGCATGTAAGTCAAATCTCCTGTATGTCTATTAGAATTTGGAAGAAGCTTGGCCGCTTCTATCTTTCCTAATCTATTAGACTCAACAAGAGGCGAAAAGTTACACTCCTATGAAAATGTCCCCAAATTTTAATAGCGACAGGCGATTCAGCGCGCACAAAAAAGGCCAGCCAGAACCCTCTGGTTGACCTGATCCCAAGAAGAAGAGGCGACAACCCTCATCGCCTCTTCCAGCTTGCCTGATCTTCTATTCCAATTGCTCCCGCTCCAGCCTGGTCAGCTTCCGCCAGGTGAGCTGATAGGATTGCTCCAGCATCTCCAATACTTCTTCCCCTGGAACTTTGCCATCCAGAACAACGGTGTTCCAATGTCTTTTATTCATATGATACCCCGGCAGAACCGAGCCTTCATATTGTCGGCGTAGGAGCCACGCTTCCTCCGGGTCCGCCTTCAGATTCACGCTCTCATGCTCCCCTGTCCGCCCCAACAGGGCGAACATCTTGTTTCCCACGAACAATACCGGAAGTTCGGGGTCGAAGGGGTAGCGGAGCGAAGCGCCTTTTTTTGCAAGCCCCCGCTCGATCAGTTGGGAGTGATTCATGAGTATAGCCTCCGGTCCAAGTCATTAAGGATCCAAAAATTCCACGTAATCCAGCAGCCGCTTGATCATGACCGCAGCCTCGGCTCGAGAGGCGTTGGCTTGCGGCTTCAGCAGCGTATTCGTCACGCCGCTGATCACCCCGGATTGCACGGAGATCGATACGCCGTCCCTTGCCCAGCTGCTCACCTTCCCGCGATCGCTGAAGGTATTCAGACTTGAGCTGTCCGCGCTTTTCTGGACGCCCGCCACATTCATGGCCCTAACCATCATCGTCGCCATCTCTTCGCGAGTGATCGGAGCGTTGGGACGGAATTTCCCGTCGCTTCCTCCCTGTACGATCCCAGCCGCGCTTGCAGCCCCGATGTAGGCCGAGGATGCGCTTGTCGAGGAAACGTCGCTGAATCGGGCTGCAGCCGCCTTATCGCCATTCAGGCCCAACCCTCTTACGATGTACTGGGCGAAGTCCGCTCTAGTAATATTTGTTTTCGGCGCGAAATTCACTGTTGTCGCCCCTTCCAAGATAAACTTGGAAGCCAGCAGGGAAACGTCGTCATTCGCCCAATGCCCTCTCATATCGCTGAATTGCATCGTTTTGCGAACGACCGCATATAAGCTATTGCTTTTGCGCATAAAATTCACGTACATCGATGTTCCGCTATTCGTCACTGTTGTTGGAACATAGCTGATCTTGCCCGTTGCCGGATCAAGATGAACGACGGACACGTTGTTCATGGAGCCCGACGATGCCGGAACAACGAAGGTTCTTTTCACGTACAGCTCATAGCCGTCTATCGGGTACTCCTTGCCGCCGTACAGAATAGATGCCGTAAAATCGGCCGGCGCAACGATTCTCTGTGCGCCCTGACTCGCAAGCGAAGTAATGAACGAGGTGTTGGTAACCTTCTCGATCCCCAGCAGCAGACTGGCATCGCTTGAAGCATTTCCTCCGGCTTTCTGCATCTCCTTCGCATAATTGATCGCTTTAAGCGGCAACGTGAACTGCGTATCTCCAAAATCAAGCATAAATTCCGCATTCGATACGTTCGCCGAGGAGGAAACCAGCGTTTGGATCGGAAGACTGACCAACGCTCCCGCCTCCGAGGACGGAACTCGCACCGATATTCTCGGCACCCGAATGCTGCTGTTGGATTTGATCAGAGAATACGCTGCGGCAAGCTTGTTCGCATCTACGATATAACGCTTGGCCGCTTTCCCGGATGGCGTAACCGCATTAACCGTAGACACTGCCTTTCCGACGATCAGACGAACGGCCCCCGCTCCATCCGATTCCAGATAATCCGGAAGGTTCGTAATGACAGGCCCGGTCTGCGCGCCGACCGTAATGTTGTTCAATGCGGCGACGAGACGATCCAGCGTATCCCTCAGAGGATTGCCGGAAGTCGTATAGCTCAGCGTTACCGTCTGTCCTGCATTGACAGATGTGGACAAATTGATGACCACTTGGGTGCCCGCTACGGAAACTCCCGTTACGGGAATCGTTGCACCGTCGTATTTGACTGTATACTGCGAAGCATAAGGCGCTGTGTTCGCATTTAACGGTGAAGAATAAACCAGGGTTAACTGATTATTCGCGATGCTGGATGAAGCGAGTTGCGCTACATCGCTGGAGCCGGATGTAAAGTTATACCCGACGATTGTCGGAGCAAGATTGCCCGACAAATCCATGATCGCAGGAGACGCCGGATAGTAATACAGCAGAACCGGAACGTTGGCCGCAATGCTTTGGGAAAGCGTCAGCTCGATCGTATTGTTGATTACGGCAACCTTCGTGATCGTCGGCGGCGTTACGCCTGTAGTCACGATAGAGAAGCTGCTCACCGGAGGAACGTTCGTCGCGTTAAGCCCTTCATTATACGTCATCACGATCTTGCTGCCGTTCAAAGCCGCGGAATTCAACTGCGGCGGTTGATTGTCGTAGTTGTTGCGAACATAGTAGTCCGTAAACGCCGGCACCATACTGCCGCTCGGATCGCGAAGCGGGTAAGAACCTGGCGCGTAAGAAATCGACACGGGCAGTTGGCTCGTAGACGTAGTGTTCAACGTCAGATTCAAGACATTGCCGTTCAAGAGAGCCGAATTGATGCCGATTATACTTCCGTTTTGCTTGACCGTAAATTGATTTTGAATTTGACTTTGGAAACCGGGAGCCACTTCGGCTAATGCCCGATTAAAGGTTAGCGTTAACGAACTTCCGTAAAAATAACCGTTTTCCGGCTTCGGCAGCGTAGAGTCCGTCGAATTCGTCAGCACGCGGCTGCTGAATTGCGCGGCTTCGATGCCGCTCGCGTTCTGGAGACGTCTGGCCGTGCTCGAATCCGGAAAGTAGGATAGCTTGACCGTTTGACCGACCAACACAGTTCCTTGCAATGTCAGCCGAACCTCATTACCGGACACCGTTATGCCAGACAGAGCCCGCGATACATCATTGACCGAGGCGTAGAAATTGCTCGTATAAGGCACCTTGGTCGTATCCAGATTCTCACTATAGGTCAGTACAATGCTCGTTCCGTTGATCGTCGCATTGTTAAGAGTAGGAACACTGTTCGTTCCCGTCTGGAATGTCCATTGATACGGATTGGTAATTCCCGCAAACAAATTGCCCGACGTATCCCGAATGACATTCGCAGGCACCGTTATGGAATATAACGTGGAATTATTCAGCTTCGTCGTTCCGACAAGCTTCAGCAATACCCGCTGATTGTTCGTCGGGTCGATCGACATTGTCAAATCCCGCTTGCTGGAAGGCGCATTCTGCGGGAAAATCTGAGCTGTCGCGGAAGAGGCCAACGTACCCAAGGGCTCGTTAAACGTCAGGCTCAAATCGGTTAAAGAGGTGCTGATCGACGTTGAGGATACCGTTGGAAAATATGAGCTGACCGCCGGCGGCGTCGTATCCGTCAGCGCGCGGAACTTCCAGGTCACGCTATCCAGATAGTTGCCGCTTGCGTCCCGATACACATCCGGTCCTATCGTGACGGTATACTCCGTATTGTTGACAAACTTAGGGCACGATGCGCCGCTGAGATTAATCGTCACCTGCGTGCTTCCGGAGCTCCCCACCGTTGTTGGCGCCGCAACCGTGCAGAACAAGGCGCCCCCGGCCGAATTCCGAATGACCAGGCTTTTGTTCTGATTGGCGAATACGGTCTTGTCGAATACCATAGACAATTGGGTTGCGTTCAAATCCGTCAGCGTTCCGCCATTCGCCGGACTGAACGTTGTAATCTTAGGCTTGATCGTATCCAAGGCAGGTTTTGTCTGGAACGTCCAGCTGCCGGCTCCGCTTGGCGTTTGAATCCCGGAATAAGCTCCGTTAAGCGGGTCGACAATGGCACCCGGATCAATCAGGACATAATAAGAAGTATTATAATCCAGTCCCTTAAGAGGAAAGCTGACTCTCCAATTGGTCCCCGCTTGAGCAACGGTAACGTCCGTCGCGAGGATATCGGTGGAGCTGACCGTAACGTGATCGGTTGCCCGTTTGATCTGGATGTATCCTGACCCTTTGACGACTTTCCTGACAAATTCGAAAGAAAGATTGCCCGGCGCTACAGGATCCAAAGTCGAATACTGGTTAGCCGGAACGAAGTTCAGCGCAACCGGAACCAGCTGTTCGGCTCTAAAGCTCCAGCTACCGGCCGGAATTCCTGCGAATGGGCTATTATTTGCGTAATTTCGCACCGCATCCGGCGGAACGACCACATAATAGCTGGCCCCCGAGGTCAAGCCTCCCGTCGGCGTAATGACGATCGATGTATTGGAATCGTCAAGCTGCACGGCAGGGGAGGCGGTTGAGGAAACATCATATTGCTCCACCAGCGTTCCATCCGCAGCATTGTACAATTGGATCATGCCGGTTCCCCGAACGATGGCTTCGTCGAAGGTCAGCTTGAGTACGGTCGTGGTGACGGCCGCTTGCGCATTGTGGCTTGGGGTCATCGCGACTACGACAGGACCGCTCGGGGCGGCCTCGGCCGGCTGAATGGCAATCGCCTGCAGCAGAAGTGCAACAATTAAGAAGAGTGAAAGAGTGCGAATACGTTGCAACAGTATAACCTCCCGAAAATGAACATACTACCTATTACTTCGGCGAAATGGATACGCATAATTAGATTATCGGCAGAAAAAAAGCGCAATGTCCTCCTTCATAGAGGCACATTGCGCTTTAGCCTATGGCATTCGGATTAAGCCAAAGCCCCTTGCTTCAAGGCTTCGACACGATCAAGGCGCTCCCATGGGAGATCGACGTCCGTACGGCCGAAGTGGCCGTATGCTGCCGTTTGGCGATAAATCGGACGACGCAGATCCAGCATCTTGATGATGCCTGCCGGACGCAGATCGAAATTGCCCTTGATGAGCTCAACCAGCTTTTCCTCCGCGACTTTACCCGTGCCGTAAGTATCGACGTTAATGGAAACCGGGCTCGCTACGCCGATTGCATAGGCCAGCTGGATTTCGCATTTGTCCGCCAATCCGGCTGCAACGATGTTTTTGGCCACATAACGGGCCGCATAAGCCGCCGAACGGTCGACCTTCGTCGGATCCTTGCCGGAGAAGGCGCCGCCGCCATGGCGAGCATAGCCGCCGTAAGTATCGACGATAATTTTCCGCCCTGTGAGTCCGGCATCCCCTTGAGGTCCGCCAATAACGAAACGGCCCGTCGGGTTGATGAAGAACTTCGTATCGGCATCCAACCATTCCGAAGGCACTTCGGGATAGATGACATGCTCGCGAATATCGCTTTGGATTTGCTCCAAGGAAACCTCCTCGGAATGCTGCGTCGAAACGACGATCGCATCTACGCGAACCGGCTTTCCGTCCGAATATTCTACCGTCACTTGCGTCTTGCCGTCCGGACGCAGATAGCTAAGCTTGCCGTTCTTCCGTACCTCGGACAAACGGCGGGACAAGCGATGCGCCAATGCGATCGGCAAAGGCATAAGCTCAGGAGTTTCATTCGTGGCAAAGCCGAACATCAAGCCCTGATCTCCTGCACCGATATCTTCGTTCTCTTGTTGTACGTCTTTGCCGTCGCGCGATTCGAGAGCTGCGTTCACGCCCTGCGCAATGTCGGCGGACTGCTCGTTCAAGGAGGTCAGCACCGCGCAGGTGCTGGAGTCAAAGCCGTATTTCGCGCGAGTATAACCGATTTCCTTAATCGTACGACGAGCGATTGCAGAAATATCAACGTAATCGGCCTTGCTGCTGATTTCTCCGATGACTAGTACAAGTCCAGTTGCGACGGATACTTCGCAAGCTACGCGAGCATACGGGTCCGCTTCCAGAAAAGCATCCAATACCGCGTCCGAGATTTGATCGCATATTTTGTCCGGATGGCCCTCCGTGACCGATTCGGATGTGAAAAGATGCCGGCCTTTAATCGACAAAGTCTCCAACCTCCACATATAAAAATCAACCTTTTCCACTTGGAAAAGGTTGTTAAGAATAAACCTTCAATTGATAATGATACCGGAACTGTCGAGGAGTGTCAATGTACGGAAGCCCGCTTACACGATCGTCTGCTGGGCTTGCTGAACCAGTCTTTTGGTAATTCCTCCGCCGACCGAACCGGCTTCTCTGGATGTCAAGTTGCCAAGATAAGCTTGCCCGAAGCTCGCCGATCCTATGCTGCCCAGTTCACCCGCGAATTCTGTGTCGAGTCCTTCCGCATGCTGGGCGAATGGAACTCCCAGCTCGGATGCGATTTCGTATTTCATCTGTTGGATGGCGTTCGCGCATTCGGGAACGATCAATTTATTGCTTCTTGCCATGACGTAAAAACCTCCTTGAATGTGATGAAGGTAGTATGTGCGGCCTCGCCACGTTCAAGGCGTATGACTTAATGGGTTCCCGGGGAAAATGTAGAAGCCCCGCTTATGCCTTTCCATCAGAGCGAGACAGAAAATCGCGTAACGCTTTCCGCCAATGCCGAAGCGGCGCGAACCCCGCCGCTAGGAGAGCGTCTCCGCCCAATACCGAATAGGCCGGCCTTGGAGCCGGGCGCGGGAATTGTTCGGTCGTGCACGGAAGTACGACGACATCTGTGATTCCCGCCTCCCGGAAGATTGCTTGCGCGAATTCGTACCAGGTGCAGGCTCCGCTGTTCGAAGCGTGATAGATGCCGAATTTACGGCTGGCCGTGAGGTCGAGTAGAAATGAGGCAAGATCATAGGTGCAGGTCGGCGCGCCCACCTGATCGTGAACGACGGAAATCTGCGGCCTGCTTCGTCCAAGCTCCAGCATGGTCCGAACGAAATTGTTTCCGTATCTTCCGTATACCCATGAAGTCCGAACGATAAAGCATTGGGAGGCCGCTTTTGCAGCCGCTTGTTCCCCTGCCAGCTTGGTTTTCCCATAGATGGTTTGGGGAGCGGTCGGATGATCTTCTCTGTAGGGACTGGTTCCCGCTCCATCGAATACATAATCGGTGCTGATATAGCAAAACTTAGCTCCCACGGCTTCCGCAGCTACAGCGACATGACGCGTACCGTCCACATTTACCCTCCAAGCCTCATCGGGTTCGGACTCCGCCTGATCCACGGCCGTGTACGCCGCAGCATGAATCACGATATCCGGCCGAATGGAGGAGAGCGCCGCCAGGCATCGCTCTCCGTCCGTAATATCCAGCTCTGAGCGATCCAATCCCACAATATCGACCTGTGCGGTTGTCAGCCGGATAAGCTCCTGCCCGAGCTGCCCTCCGGCTCCCGTCACCGCAATGATCGGTTTATCGCGTTCTCTCATCGTCGATACTCCCCTGTTGCGATACGGTCCAGCCATTCCCGATGCTTCATATACCAATGAATCGTCTGCCGAATGCCCGATTCGTAATCGTATTGGGGATGCCAGCCGAGCTCGCGCCGGATTTTAGTCGAATCGATCGCGTACCTTCGATCATGGCCAAGCCGATCCTCTACATAACGGATGAGCGATTCCGGCTTGCCCAGCTCCTTCAGTATCGTGCTTACGACTTGAAGATTTGTACGTTCGTTGTTTCCTCCGATATTGTAGACCTCTCCTTTGCGGCCATGATGAAGTACTAGATCGATTGCCTTGCAGTGATCTTCAACATGCAGCCAGTCGCGCACATGTCGCCCGTCTCCGTATACCGGCAACGCCCTGTCTTGCTCGGCCTGTGTAATCATCACGGGGATCAGCTTCTCCGGAAACTGATACGGTCCATAATTATTTGAACATCGAGTAATATTAACATGCAGATTATACGTTTCGGAGTAGGCCCGAACCAGCAGGTCAGCGCCCGCTTTGCTAGCCGAATAAGGGCTATTGGGGGCGAGCGGCGTATCTTCGCAAAAGAGCCCTTCCGTCCCGAGCGTTCCGTACACTTCATCCGTAGACACTTGTACGAACTTCGGAAGTCTATATTTTCTTGCCAGCTCCAGCAAGACTTGCGTTCCGTTCACGTTGGTTCGCACGAAAACCCCAGGGTCGGCAATACTGCGATCGACATGCGATTCCGCAGCGAAATTCACGATCGCATCGAAGCCTTCTCCGACAGTCTCCTCCATCGCTGCGGCATCGGAGATGTCCGCTTGTACAAAGCGATAACGAGACGAACCCTCGATATCCTTCAGGTTATCCAGATTCCCCGCATAAGTCAGGACATCTACATTCACGACCTCATACTGCGGATGCTCGCTGAGCATATAACGTACGAAGTTACTTCCGATAAAGCCTGCCCCGCCTGTCACCAATACTTTCATGCTGCTCACCCTTAATCAACAAAGTTGTATTCTGCGTGCTCCAGCAACGGATGCAGGGAATCCTTGGGAGAGAGAATCGGGGCGCGCGCGGGCCAGATGATTCCGATGGCCGGGTCGTCCCATCTAATTCCTCTATCGTGCTCCCTCGAATAGGCTTGATCCACTTTATACTGAACCTCGGTATTGTTCTCCAAGGTGCAGAAGCCATGAGCGAATCCGACCGGAACGAATACCTGGCGCTTATTGCGTGCGGACAATTCAAAGCCCTCCCATTGCCCGAAGGTCGGAGAGCCCCTGCGGATGTCGACCATAACATCGAAGACCGCTCCGGCTGTCACACGGACAAGCTTGCCCTGCGCCTTGGGATGAAGCTGGTAATGCAGTCCGCGTATAACCCCCGCGTCCACAGACAAGGAGTGATTATCCTGAACGAACGCTTCCGGCAAGCCTATGGCCGCATAGCGCTCGGACTGATAGCTCTCCATAAAGTAACCCCGGTCATCCTCAATAACAATAGGTTCAATAACCCTGACTCCCCGCAATCTGCCCTCTATAACCTTCACTTGATCACCCGCATAGGAAAATTACCGGCTTCGGCATCTTCTATCGTATTCACAAGGCAGCTCCTTGCTCTTAGGTAGCTGCGGTTATACAGAAAAAAAACTGCCAAGCCCAAAAGGCCTGACAGCAGATTCATGCTTAGATAACCTATGATTTTCTATTATTGCTGAAGCTTGTACTCTCCCCGAACAAGAACGATCAATCCCTTGGACTGTTTCGGATCCGCTTCAACGCCTCTTGCGCCTCTCGGATTAAGAATAAGATGATTGTTGCCTACCGCCTTGCCCGGCTTAATATCCAATCCGTCCGTCAGATCGGATAGCCCGTTGGCATCCGAGCTATAAGCGATCGCTTTGCCCGAACGGACGATCAGCTCGCCGCCGTCGCCGACAATCAGCTTCGTGCCCCACGGCACCGTAACCACTTCAAGCTTCGACGATGCGGCTCCGCCCCCGGAGCCCGCCTTCTCCAGCTCTTGCTTCACAAGCTTGGCAACCGCTGCATCCACATACGCTTTCGTGACAATCGGATCGTCGACGGAGCCGGGGGTAGATCCGCCGTCCGCTTCGGCAGTCGATATGGCGCCTGCCGTGCCGATCGTCGCTGCCAGTACGACCGTTGTTCCCCATACTGCCCATTTCTTCTTTTTCTGCACGAGTATCCTCCCGTTTCAGCATGTTCTATCTTTTTGTACGCGATGGTGTGGGTGAAAGTTGCGAAAGCTCAATTTCCGATTTTAAGCCCTCTTCAAAACTTCTTGGTTGATAGCCGAAGTCCGCAGAAGCTTCCCGGTATTCGAATACTTTGTCTTCTTGCATCCGCAAAACCTGTTCTCGTATGATTCCTTTATACCTGAAAACATTGTTCAACACCCATATTCCTGCCACTGACAGCCAGATAGGCATATGAATCACGATTACCTTGCGAAATGACATTTTTTTAATGAGGCTGATGATTTCAGAGTAGGATACAATCGTTTTTCCCGATATATTATACTGCTTGCCGTATGTTGCCTGATTGCCTGCACACCTGACGACTGCCTCGGCAAGGTCATCCACATGCACTGGTTGAAATAGATTGTTTCCTCTTCCGAATACAGGGAATATCGGGCTTTTCCCAATAAACTGAATTAGTCTCCACATATTCCGATCCTTCGGGGTTCCGTAAATCAAGGTGGGCCTTAGAATGGTGACAGGGACAGCGGAAGTTTCTCCAAGAATTCGGCTCTCAACCTCTTCATATTCCAATCGACAAGATCGATATTTCGAGAAAATTCCGGTTGTGTGTATTAAAACAACATGCTTGATCGAGTACTCTTGGGAAACCTTTAGAACAAGAGGGGATAACGTAGTATTGGCGGCTTGTATGACCACCTCAATCGGATACGCTTTGAATATTGACCTTAAAGCCTCTTCCGTATATCTCTCTATTTGAACATAGGGAATACCCGGGGAGTCTATTTTTTTTCGAGACGTCCCCAGCATGGCTACCCCTTTTTTTTTCAACTTGTTAATGATATGTTCAGCGGTATTTCCGGTCATTCCAATGATCAAGTACATAGCTTCACCTTGTCGTAATAGACTGTAATAGTCTGCTATATTTGCCGGCCAGCGCATCTCGCGAGTAATTTCTCCCCACAAAGAGCTTGCCGAGGTTCCCCAGTTCATCTCTGAATGGACGATCATCAGCTATACGCAGCACAGCTTCCGCGATGGCCTCAACATTCTCAGCCTGAACGACGATCGCTCCTTTAGAATCTTCCAATATTCGCGCCGCTTCTCCGGCTAGAGAGGCCACGATTGGACAACCTGAGCCCATAATTTCAAACATCTTTGACGGAATATATGCACTGAACAAGGGTAAGTTCCGAAGAGGCACAAACGATAAATAAGCAGCCTGATAGAACAATGCAATTTTTTCTTTTGGCTGCTCATGAATAAATTGAACATTGCCCAATTGCTTTTCTAGCACAAGCTCTTCAAGCTTTCTTTTTTCGGCTCCTTCCCCTACGAAGACAAAGTAGAGATCATGACGATGCCGTAATTGATCAGCGACTTCGATTATTGTAGACAACCCTTGCGAGATCCCATGCGCTCCGACATACAATAAAATCTTCTTTTCTCCCCATTGATAAGCTTCTCTGAGAGATTGAACGGCTTCTGGGTGAAGCGCTTCAAATTGTGGAAGATCGACGCCATTCGTAATAACCTCTATCTTGTTCTCGGGAATCCCCCGCTCAATAAGCTGCTCCTTAAATGATTTTGTCACCGTAACTACTCGTTTGCTTCGCCGGTAAAGAAAAAGCTCCATTCTCTCCAAGCAGGAAATGATCAACTTGTTTTTTAATGCGCCCAGCTTTACAACAGCATCGGGCCAAAGATCGCGAACCTCGAAAACAAAAGGCTTCCTCTTGAATACACTATAAAATAAACCTGAGAATACAGAAAAAAACGTAGGAGAGCTCACCAAAATAATGTCCGGTTTCTTCACCTTCCAGAACCCGAATAGAATGGATGAAAACATGAAAGAAAGGTGTCCCAACGTTTTCTTGTAGAAGCCCTCGTTCGGTGTAGCATATACGTAGTTACGAATTATTGTCACGCCTTCGATTTCCTCAACCTCTGACCGCTTCCCTTTGTACTTGTCCGGAACAATGCCTGTCGGATGATTGGGAAAACAAGTCACGACTTGAACCTCGTGACCTTCTCTCACCCAATATTTCGCCATTTCAAACAGTCTTGCCGAAGGCGCGCCAATCTCAGGATAGAAATAGTGGCAAATAACAACAATTTTCATTTTCAGTCTTTGACTCCTTTTGAAAGCACAACCGAAATCATAGTTAATCCCATGATTTTCAAATCGAAGAACAGAGAGTGGTGTTTTAGATAATAATGATCCAACTCCGCTTTTTGCTCATCCGTGATATCGTCTCTGCCATTAATTTGTGCCCATCCTGTCAATCCTGGAGTTAAACGGCTGACCCCCAGACGATCGCGAAGAACGATCAGATCATGTTGATTATGGAGCGCAGGTCTTGGGCCTACAATGCTCATATTTCCAATCAATATGTTCAATAGCTGAGGCAATTCATCTAAACTCGATTTGCGGAGCAATCTACCGATGCGTGTAATATAACGATCCGGACTTTTCAACAAGTGCGTCGGCAGCTCTGGGGTATCGATCCGCATAGTCCTGAATTTATAAATCCAAAACGGGTTTCCCCCGCTCCCAATTCGACGCTGTTTAAAGATGACAGGCCCAGGGGATTCAAGCTTGATTATTAAGGTAATCAGGATCAGTAATGGTGAGAAAATAATAATCGCCAGCATAGCTAATAAAATATCGATTACTCTTTTCATCCGGCATCCCCCTTCCAAAATAAACTCAGCTTAGTTTTATTTGTTCGTTGATTCGGAAGCTTGTCTCGGTCACCTCGAAAATTTCATCCAATGGAATTGGCGGACCTTTTTTTAATCTTACTGCATCGATAAACGATTTAACACAATCTTTTTGACCTTTATCTTGAGTCCAAAGCCATTCCTTCTTGAAATTGCTCCAGCCCGAGCCTTTAAGTACACGATAGTTATCCAATTGAAGAATCTTCCCGCTGACAAACGCTTCGAGTCTTTCTTTAGGGAAAGACTTATGTCCATTGGCCAAGTAATGGACCGTTCCTATCGAACCGTCTTCGAATGAAAGAGTAAAGGTCACATTATCCTTGGAAGCCTCGGGATTTCCCGCCCCCATCATAGACAATTGGATTTTTTTTATGTTGCTGTTTGCCAAGAATCTGATCGTATCGATGAAGTGGCAAGCCTCTCCGATGATTCTTCCGCCGCCAATTTCCTCATCCTGCGTCCAGTGACTCTTGGGGATGGCGCCAGCATTAACTGTATAAACAAAAGCTTTGGGTTCCTTGGCTTGATCGAGAAGCCGTTTCATCCTAGTAATCAGAGGAGAGAACCTTCGGTTAAAGCCTACGGTCAACACTTGGTTTTCTCTTAGTTGAAGCTTTTTAATTCTAGCGAGATCCTCATGCGTCAAGCATAAAGGCTTTTCTACAAATACATGTTTCCCTGCCGACAATGCTTCAATGGCATATTGGGCATGGCTGTCGTGTCTTGTCGTAATGAATAGGCAATTAACATTCTCGTCCTCTATTAATTGGCGAACATCCGTTGTCGTCCGCGCAAACCCATACCGCTTTCCAACATGGGCTCCATTCACTCCGCCGCTGCTGGCAATATTCACTAAGGGTACCCCTAGCCGCTTAATTGCCGGAATTAAAACTTGGTTTGAATAGTTCCCCGCTCCGATCATTCCAACTCCCGGCGCCTGTCCTGCCAACGTCTCGCTACTTAGCTGTATAGATTTGGCGAACGCTTGAGCAGCATCCACTGGCATTTGCGAATTATACTCGATATATTTAAGAACGATGCCCAATGCTTTGCCATCCGATAACGCTTGATAGGCAGCCTTAGCCTGGTCGATTTCAAAGTGATGTGTAATTAAACTTTTGATATCAATCCTTTGTTGTTTGACAATCTCCAGCACAGCCTCGAAATTTCTCTGTTCAGTCCATCTGACAAATCCTAGCGGATAATCATTCCCCTTCTCTTCGTAAGAAGGATCGTAACGTCCCGGACCATAAGAACAAGATACTTGAAAGCTGAGCTCTTTTTCATAGAAGTCCGCTCTGGAAAGCTCAAGGCCTGTTACCCCGATAAGTACTAGCCTTCCTCTCTTTCTGCACATCTGGGCGCCTTGATGCACCGGCTCATTACTCTTGGTAGAGGCCGTAATAAGTACCCCATCGACACCTCTGCCCTGAGTTATCGTTCGAGCCAGCGCCTCAACGTCTTCATTCTTGGACAAATCCGCAGGGATTACGCCAAGCTTGCGAGCAAGCTCGATTCTCTCGCTATTGTAATCCGTTCCGATAACCTTGCATCCATTCGCCAGCAACAACTGAGCGGTTAAAATACCAATAAGGCCAAGCCCCATCACGACAAAAACTTCCCCTATTGTAGGTTGCGCAAGCCGTATTCCCTGAAGCCCGATGGCGGCGATTACCGTGAAGGCTGCATCCTCGTCACTTACCTCTTCAGGGACTAAAGCACATAAGTTTTGCGGCACGCAAACTACCTCGGCATGATGTCCGTTTGATACAACCCGGTCGCCCGGCTTAAATGCGCTTACGCCTTGACCTACCGCAATCACGGTACCTACGTTGCTGTAGCCTAGAGGAAGAGGCTGATCCAACTTAGTCCTTATCGCTTGGACCGTCGGAAGGATGCCATCCGTCTTAATCTTATTCAGCGCTTGCTTCACCCTGTCAGGCTGCTGCTTAGCTTTTTCCAGCAGATTTGCTTTTCCAAAATCAACGAGCATCTTTTCAGTCCCTGCAGAAACTACGCTTGCTCTTGTTTTGATCAGCAGATGGCCGGGCTTAAGTTGAGGCTCTGGGATATCAACAAGCTCTGTATTCCCGTTTTTCAGGTTTTGCAAGATTTGTTTCATATGGCCCTCACCTTATACTTTTCTTTCGGATAATTTTCCATATCCATTGGAATGCTGAGCCGATCTCTCCCAATTGGCTTCAAACGGAAGATTGCAAGCATCCTTTATAACAAGCTTACGTCTTTCCACAACGAATTCCCGAACATGGAACGTATTTTTGTATTTGCAACAAACCTTAAGACTGAAGTCCGTTCTCTCAAGTAAATAACACCTGGATTGGTCCTTCATGGAAAATAAGGTTAGTTCATCATTTTGTTCGCCATCAGCTGTTTGAATCGTATTATGCGATCTGATGCTTCTAAAAAAATTCCTTCTCTCGGGCATCGGAGTGTATAAATAGGCCCCAGGGTCCGAGAATATATTCTCACCTGCAACAGCAAGTTCGAAAGACAATTTATCATTGTGAGTATGACCTGCATTCCCATTCTGGCCGTTCCCCCCGGCCATGACGAACAAGTACATCTGATTTGATTTTATAAGGAAGCCGCCGAATTCCGGATAGGCATACGAAGAAATTCCTTCGGTTAAATCATTCTCGAATTCGAACTCTTTGCAACTCGTATATTTTAATTCCGGCATTTGCGGAAGAGAGACCTTCCTCTGCTCTAGCGCAACGGGGCTTACCACAGTTTTCCCTCTGCCCAGCTCTCGAACCATTGACGCCTCCAACGGGAAATGCCCGCCGGCTCCTGAGAGGTCTGGGAAGATACCGGAAATCGCCGAAATAACCGTACCGTGATTAAGGTGATTCTCATCCCAAAATAACTCAGGCTGTAACGATGCATTGTGTGCTCTTAAATTAATATACTTTCTCTGCGCCTCATCAAAGCTCATTAGACTTCCATTAGGAGACAGCTTCAGAAATCTGCCGCTATCATTATCCCCGATCTGAGCAACATTACCGTTTGGAAGGGTAATATCTCTTGAAAATACCCCGGAATAAAAAAGCTTACTCAAGTACGATTGAGGAAAGAAGTTTGACTCTCTTTTTAGATTAAACGGTTGCGCGTCGCTTTTTTTTAGGCGCTTGATTCCCTGTACCCGATAATCGGTCAACGCCTCTTTCTTTTGCTCCAATACTCCGAATAGCAGCGCGGTAGAATAAACGACCATCTCCGCGCTCAGGCGATGGTAACACGTGGAAGCCTCGAAGTTAGTACCATCATTGTAGAACTGCTTGTTCATTTCATTGATCATCTCTTGAACAGCAAACGCCAACCAAGCATCGGATGTTTCATTTCGATCCAGATAGGCCGCCACGAACAATAAACCGCATATATTCGCCAAATAATGATTGGACGTCAAGATTTCAGACCACTCTTGATTTTCCACAATAAATTGCCCATGCTCAATCATGCTATTGCGAAATATAGCATCAAAATCCCCGTCAATGATTTGGTCCTCATCGATTTGTTTAAATAGATCATACGCTAGTAACAGATTGGCTGCACGAATGCCCACATCCATCGTACACACCCAGTTGACTCCCATTCTTACCGGATTGACGCAAATAAAATCGAGCGCTTGATTCTTAAATTCAAGAATCAGGTCTCTCCTCTTCTCCGGTACTATCAAAGAAAAGATCGCCATTTGCGGGAGATGCTGCATTCTGGCCAACTCCCAAGGCACTTTAATATCCACTCCCGGATACTTCCCAATCTCCTGCTCCTTATACCACTTTTTCGTGTCCCATCGAAAGCCGCTTTTATAGTCGAACTGCCAATCAATAGGTACGTACCCCTTAGAGACATGGCTCCATATCTTTTTAGAGGTCTCCCAGCGGTTAGGTAAAAGGAGCTTTTCCAGCCACCCCCCCGAAGCATCAAATTGATTCAGATGAGGCGACATATCGTAAATATAGCCTTCAACGCCAACTGGATGGACAGAATAATCAACACGCACCCATCCGCTGCCCAACAAGTCATAGCGATGATCCATATACATATGGATTAAGTTGTCCGCCACCTTCGGTGAAACACCCGAAACGTCCAGATTGGCAATATTAACGAAAGAAAATAGCTTTGCCTTGTCTTTTGAACCTCTAGAAGGCGCAGAATTCAAATCCTTATAACGTACGACTCGATTCTTTACTAGACGTAGAGACCGCTTTACGACCTCTCTTGCCAATCTTTGCGGAGGTGTTTTTATTGCCTTATAGAAATAAAATTTCAGATCTCTCGCCAAAGGAATAACCTCCATTTCACTGGGATTTATTAATCCGCTTAAGCTTCTGGATGCAATTGAATCCAATAATAATACCGAATATGACGCCTGCAGGCCACATCAGACCATAGGATACAGTCATGGAGTTCCGAGCGGAATCCAGGGCGATATAGACTGCAAACAGAATGATGATTCCGCCTAGCGCACTTTGCAAGCTAGCGGATTCATTCCTCCCAATGACATACTGCCAGCCAACAGAAAGTAAAAATCCAATCAAAAATGAGCCAATGATTGCAACCGATAAACCGCCTTGACTATAAAGCACGAAATGAAACGGAGCAGCCACAGAACCGCCGGGCTGCGTAGGGTTAAGAGCATCCCATACGACCGTATTGTCATCCGGCATTGAACCCCGACCAATAATGTCTTGACCCAGATCTACGGGATAGTAAGCGTGCAGGTCGGGAAAAATGGTCGGATATACTATCATTTGGGGTGAGGTTCTATTTAACGGAGCCATCGTCGCATATAGAATAAGGTTCTTGACTCTTGAGGTGTTCTCGACTTCCTGCTCTGAAAATTCCTTAAATATTTTCCGGATCTTCTTCTCCTCTGTTTGACCGCCCGTTGCAGCGCCGTTGCTGTTATTTTGCTCATGGGCAGCCACAACAGCCTCCGAAGGAATATAAGCGCTTGATGATTCTGAAATTACAGGAGCGATGATGAGCGCGAGATAAATAACGTACATTGAAATTACGGCCCCTGTGATTGATCTCATCCATTTCACTGATATTTTAAGCTTCGGCTTCTGACCCCCAAAAAAGTAAATGATCAACGTAGCCACAATAATAGTCAACCCCGTCATCAAAGGCTTTTTCTGGTAGATAAATATATTAACGCACACGATACTGATAATGATCAACAGGCTATAGAGCATTCTTTTGAACAAAGGCTTACTTTCAACAATATAGATAATCAACAACGAGGCGGCTACCGGTAGGATCGTGTAAATATTAACAAACTCAAAGAAATTCAACGTTTCAAATAGCTTGTACCTGGCTTGGATAAATGCATTATAATCCAGCCAATTACTGATAGATAACGCGACTCCGCTCCTAATAATCGAGACCACCGAGAGCAGCAAACTTATTAAGAATAATGCCAAAGTAAATTTCGAGGACAGCCGTATATCGGATATTCTGGTTGCTTGTCCGTCCTCTGACTTTCTGTACTTTATATAGATATAGATTTCGTAGCCTATCCACATCACCGCTGGAGGAATATGAAACAAAACCATCATTCTGAACAATTCGTCATAATAAAGCGTTGGCATTGTAACGCCAGAGAAATAGACGTACCAATCCCAGAAACTCTGAGGTCCAAACATCATAATCATAGCTCCGATGTAACCGGTCAGAAAATAGATGGTAAAGAAGACAAGTATCGGAATTCTTCTCTGTACCGCTAGTTTTTGAATCATGATTGCACCCCTATGAATGAACATCAATAACTTTGTTCACTATCTTTTGAGTATGGTTTAGCCAAGTGTGATTATCCAGCGCCTGCTGTCTGGCATTAGCCCCCAGTTCATTCCGCAGCCCGGAATCTTCAATAAGCTTGATTAATCCATCCTTCAAGCTCTCAACGTCGCCAGGCTTAACCATAAACGCAGTTTTTCCATGCTCGAGAACCTCTCCGATCTGGTCAAGATCGGAAGCCACGATCCCTTTGCCCATTGCCATGTATTCAAACAATTTCGTAGGTGATCCGAAGAACGGAGTGCCGTCTTTATTCGGAACATGCGGCGAAACAAGAATATCGCACGCAGCAAGATATTCCGGGCCCTTTCTCTGGGGAACGATCCCGGTCAAGGTAGAGTATTTCATCGTATCCGACCTGTTCAACGAGTCCTTTACTTGGTCCATTGTTACTCCATCCCCGATCATGAGCAGTCGAACAACCTGTTGGAGTCCGGGGTGCTCCAGCATGAGTTTGCCGAAGGCTTCCGCCAGAATTTCAGCGCCATGCCACATGCCAAAGGTTCCAATAAACCCGAGCACGATTTTGTTTTCGTAACCATACTTCTTGCGAATTAAAGCCCCGTCGATAGAGGGAGAATATTGATCGGGATCCACTCCATTTGGGTTAACCAGTATTTTTCCGGGAGCTATGCCTCTCTCAATAAGCTCATCTCTCATCGGCTTGCTTACAACGACTACCACATCAGCATAATTTAAGTTTAATTCCTCGATCTGTAGGGCAATATCTTCGTAATTGAGCTTTGACCCACCCCAATTTTTGCTAATCCACACTTCTGAACCGTTATATTCCAATACAAAAGGGACATTAAGAGCTTTAGCTAGCTTGACCCCCGCGTAGTTGTTGGACGAAAATCTTTGATAAATAAACGCAACCTCAACATGATTAAGGGCATTGCGCACATGATCATGGAACGGATAATTATAGTAAATCGGAGCTAACTCCTTGAAGTCCCTAAACCTTCTCTTCGGTAAGACGAGTTGGGTTTCGATGTCTTCACGGACGGTGGGAATATTATCGGTTGTAAAAAATATGGACTTCGAAGTAAACCGGTCCAGATTATTCAATACCCCTGCAATATGTCCAACGGAGCCACCTGCGGTAACGCCAAACCACATGTCGGTTCTGAGATAGATTGATTTTCTAGACAAGTCCACCTTCTCAAGCTGCTTTTGTTTCGAATGCGCCAGAAGCTCGCTTATATCCGCAATCGTTTCCTTAATCAGTTTTTTTCTGTTCAAGAAGTCCTTAATTGCGTTTGCCGCCAATTTACAAATCATTGCAAGCGTTATCGGATATCTCTGCCCGGCATCATCTTCCACATAACATTTTCCGCGACTTACAAATCTTAAAATGATTGCATTAATTAAAGGCCATGGAATGCTTTCAAACTTGTAAACCTTCATTACGGATGTTTTATATTTGAAAAATAATTTTAAGATAGAGCGGTTCTTTATTTTAGTCACAATCTCAGCAAATGACAAAACCGTATCCTGATGTTCCGTCTCAAGCTTTTGCGTGTTGTTGAACAGAATAATTAATTTATTTGATTTCATGGCGTTCTCCTAATTTTTTTTGGCTATATAAGTAAACGACGCTGAAGATCAACATAAGTCCATAACAGATTACAGAAGATATCGAAGCGCCAATGATTCCATATTCAGGTAGCAGAATGAAATTGAAGATAATATTTGCGACTGTGGCCGTTGCTGTCGAGTAAATTGTATTTTTCGGCATCCCCAATGAGGCAAAGTAATTCATTAGAATTGTATTAATTGAGAGGAACAGAATCCCTGGAAGCAACCACAAAAATGCAGACAAAGAAGAAATAAATTCCTCGCCGAAAAGCAATAAAATGAGAGGCTTGGACATGATCGCGGTAACCCCAATGAATACCACCATAAAGAGAGTAAATGGTTTTAGTATTTTTGCTGTAAACGCCCATCTCTCCTGCACACTCTCGATAGCTGCAAGCTTGGGGAACAGGATTGTGCCCACGACAACTGGCAGCATGTAGACGTAATCCGCAAGGGTAAGAGCAATAGAATAGTAGCCCGTTGACTCCGTATCCAGCAGATACTGAATCATAAGCAAATCGACCTTCAAGACCAGGAACGAAAGCAACGCGACAACATAGGCTTTAATTCCATACTGAAAGGTCTGATTGAATACCTGCTTGGATACTGCTAATCTACTGCTCAAATGCCTCTTGAGAACAAGCCATGCCCAGAGGATCCCGATAACACTTGTTGCCAGCACGACTACATATATCGTATTCGCGCTTATCCAGCCGGATCCAATAACCAATAGAATGGCTAAGGTGTAAAAGATTTTTGAAACCACTTCAATAAGATTAAATTGTTTTATCTCATTGATACCGATCAGCAAATTCTGCAAAAGAAGGTACAAAAGCCCTAACGGAACGCTGATCAGGGACATGACCAATAGCGTTCCTTGTATTGGAGAAATCTTTGGCCAAAGAGTAAAAACAAGATATACCATAAAAGTTGCCGTTCCACAAACTCCAAGCGCAATTACGAAACTGTTGCCCAGGAGCGCATTCAACAGCTTTTTATCTTTTGCTACATAATACGTATTGGAAGCATGAAGCCCCAAATTCCCAAACTGGATTCCGATTGCCCCAATTGTACTTGCAACCGCAACAAGCCCCCTCCCGCTGGGTCCCAAGCTTCTCGCCACTAATACAGACCCAACAAGTCCTATTAAGATTAAAAATATTCTCGTCGAGAACGTTCCTAATATGTTCATTAAGAAGGCATTGCCTGTAATCTTGTCCAGCCACAATCTACCGAAGCGTCCGCTTCCCTTATTGATCATTAATAAATTCCTTCCACCAAAGGGCAAAGTTGAGCAAGTACCAAACCTTCGGGCCGTTCTTTTGATCAATCAGCTTCATGACTTCGTCTTTATTCAGAAAATCGGTCTTGTCGCAAAAGCTGCTTAACTCCCTTTTTGTTTCTTCCCCCAGCTTGTCGAAGAACCACTCATATACGGGAACACCAAAACCTTGTTTTTTGCGGTCGATTATTTCGTCAGGGATAACTCCTCGAACAGCCTTCTTTAACAGGTACTTCGAAACCCCGTCCTTTGTTTTCATGTCCGCTGGAATACTCATCGCCAGCTCCACGAACTTATGATCCAGGAAAGGCACTCTTCCTTCCAGACTTACTCCCATGCTCATTTTATCAACGCGCATTAGAAGAAGTTCTGGAAGTCTCATATTTAAGTCCAAATAGGTCATCCAATTAAGATGTGATTTATCCCAAGCCTTTTCTTTGAACTTCTCATAAATCGGGGATAGAACACTCCAAGATGACTTGTCCTTAAACTTCTTCTGGAGTCTGGACGAAATCAACCGTTTTTTCTGGGCTTCCGTAAAGGCTTCAGCCCCTCCCCAGAATACCGGTTGATCGTTAGCTCCTCTACGCAGCAATTCGTATTGCAGGCTCTGGTCTTTGCCTAAAGCCTTCAACCCAGCTAGCCCCATCTTCTTCAAAAACCTAGGAACAGGAAGCTCATTCATCTTTTGAAGGTTGAGACTTACTTTCCACGACTGATAGCCCCAGAACAGCTCGTCTGCGCCTTCGCCAACCTGGCACACGATCGTTCCGTCTTCTCTTGCCATCTTGGAAACATAATACACAGGAACACAGACGGGGTCAGCTATTGGTTCATCTTGGAGATAGACCATTTTAGGTAAAAAATCCATGAGATCATCAATTGTGAGGAGCAGCTCGTTGTATTCGGCTCCTACGGTATCAGCCATCATCCGTGCATATTCTGTTTCATTCTTGTAGGTATCGTATTCCCCCTCATAGCCGATCGTATAGGCTTTAACCGCCTGCTGCTCCCCCTCGGAAAACAGCGCGGCGTTTGTACTGGAATCTATACCTCCAGATAAGAATACGCCGACAGGAACATCGCTCACTTTACGATATTGAACAGCCGTTCTAAGCTCATTCAGCACCATTTGAGAGATCTCGGATTCTGTTTTATCGGTTAATGGCTTGGTGTGATCCCAAACATCCCAATATTTATTTTTTTTGATGCTTCCGTCTTCGCCGATTTTAAGCCATGTGCCGGGTTCCAGCTTTAGGATCCCTTCAAACAAAGTTTGAGGCGCAGGGGTTGTTAGAAACGATAGATAATGGTAGAACGCTTCTTCATTTACCGCTCTCTTCTGATCAGGATCCTGCAACAGTGCTTTTATCTCTGAGGCAAATACAATTCTTTGGTTGTGTATGCTGTAATAAATAGGTTTAATCCCAATTCTGTCTCTGATCAGCCATAGGTTTTTTTCCTTTGTATCCCACAGAGCTATCGCAAACATTCCCCGGAATTTATGAATACATTCAATACCCCATTCTTCAAATGCATGCAAAATCACTTCGGTATCCGAGTGATCCGTTTTCCACTTATGATTACCTGTACGGACTAACTCAGCTCTTACTTCGGCATGATTATATATTTCTCCGTTAAAAGCTACCCATAAGGTCTCATCCTCATTACACATGGGCTGATTTGCCAAATTGGACAAATCAATGATCGACAGCCTGCGGTGGCCTAATCCGATTTTGCCGGACTGGTCCACCCATGTATCTCCGCCATTCGGTCCGCGATGGACCATAGTATCCCGCATCTTAGTAATATAATCTTCGCTAACCCGAAATGAACTGTTTTTAAATGACAAGGCTCCTACAATACCGCACATGGGCTCTCCCTCTATCTATAGCTTTATTTGTCTTTCGACTTCCAATGAAATTCTACTGACCTCCAGCTGCTGCCACAGTGGAATAGGCCATTCTCCGCCACTGGTTATTGAATTCGCCAACGCTTGAAGCTCCTCCAGCTGTCCTTTGTTAATCAGCTTTCCTTCAATTCCTTTTTGCTTGGTGCCAACCGCCTTTAAGGTTCTGTAATCGTCCAGCACAATGACTTGCCCGTCGACAAATAAATCCATTTGTTCCTTTGCATACTCTTTATTCCCAAGAGCGGTGTAGGTGAGCGTGGCAACTGATCCATCTTCAAAGGTAACTACCGTTACGAAGTTGTCCGTCTTCGCGTAGTAGTCCGTTCGCGGCTGAATGGAATGGGCATGGATCTTAATCGGTTTGCTATCGGCAAGATAGACAAACAAATCGTAAATATGGCATGCCTCCCCAAGATTACGTCCGCCGCCCTCCTCCGTATGAACCCAATGATCCAGAGGAATGTAACCTGCATTCATTCTATAATTCATGATGAACGGGTTTGTGCGCCGGCTCAGCATTTGTTTTACTCTTTGCATATGCGGAGAAAATCTCCGGTTGTACCCCGTCATAAGGATAGGCAATCGCTTCTCGGAATTTCCCCTAAAGTAATCCTCGATTTGGGATAGCTCCGTTTGGCTTAGTACCAACGGCTTTTCTACAAGAACGTGCTTTCCGGCCTTGAGTGCCTCAAGCGCCATTGAGGCATGCAAATTATGCCTTGTAGTGATCAACACCAGATCCACCTCGGAATCCGCCAAGATTTCCTTGTAATCTGTTGTTGCGTACATAGCTCCGAATTGTTTCGAGGTCGCAATTGAATTATGGCCCGTCCTGCTCATAATGGATTGAAGATGATAGGTGCTGGATAGCTTCTGAAGATTAGGAAGGTGCATGCCCTTGGCAAAACCGCCGGCTCCTGCAATCGCAACCTTAATCTGCTGTTTATGACTAGGCAGAGCCAGTGGGTTTTGGACAATCCTGACTTTGTCGACATCTTTTCTCTCAGGATAGCTAAGCAACACCATGAGAGGCTTGTCGGCAGAGTTCTTCAACTCGTTATAGGCTGCAGGCGCTTCATCGATTGGATAGGTTTTATGGATAAGCGGCTTAATCTGTAATTTTCCGGATTGTATTAGCCTGATAATTTCCCCCATGTTGCGATTCTCAGTCCATCGAACATAACCAATCGGGTACTCCATGCCTTTTTCTTCGTACTTGTAATCGTAACGTCCGGGACCATAGGAGGATGAGATAAAGAAATCCAATTCCTTCTGATAGAAATCGGCTCTATTTAAGTTTAAGCCTACATCGCCGACTAGGACGACTCTGCCCTTCTTTCTGCACATTTGAAATGCATTAGATACTACGGCATTCGACGGAGTGGCTGCTGTTATGATGACGCCATCCGCGCCATATCCGCCCGTTTCCATGAATACCGTCGAAATATCATTTCCCTTGTCGGGATAAACGCCCAAGTCCAAGCCCATTTTTTCCGCTAATGCGACCCTTTTGGGATCCAGATCTACTCCGATCACCTTACATCCGTTTGCCTTCAGGATTTGCACCGCTATCTGCCCTAGAATCCCAAGTCCGATAACAACAAACGTTTCGCCAATCGTAGGACTGGCCCGGCGAACACCCTGCAACGCAATCGCCCCTAGCGTAACCATTGAAGCTTCAGAGAATTCAACACTATCCGGAATCTTCACGCTTAGGTTTCTAGGTACGCTGATTACTTCAGCATGATGGGCGCATTCCGCTCCAGCACAAGCCACTCGGTCGCCGGGCTTGATATCCTGAATGCCATCTCCGACTTCAAGCACAATACCCGATGCAGAATATCCAGTTGCATTACCCGCAGCCAACTTCCCCTTCACCAGACTTCTTGTTCTGCCTAGCCCCTGGTCTTTAATCATTTGTAACACTTTCTTGACCTGCTCGGGCTGCTGCATCGCTCTTTTCCATAGAGGTAATCCGCTATTCCTTACACCGCTCATTTCCGTTCCAATAGAAATGCAGGAGTGGTTAACTTGAACCAGCAATCTGCCCGATTCTATGACCGGAGCCGGTACCTCCTCGACAACCGTCGTTCCTCCTCTAATAATTACCTGCTTCATTTCCAAATACCCCTCGTATCAATTATCATTTTTTCCTCAAGTATAGTCCGATCAATGGTTCCGAACTCGTCATGATCAACGAGCAACACCACAATATCCGCGCTTGATATGGCATGCTCGGTGCTAGTGAGATTTACATTCGAATACTGACTCAGCACTGGGGGCAAACCTGATATATGCGGTTCCGCAATAAGAACCTTCAAGGAATGATCCTTAGCCAATAGGTTTACTATTTGTACTGCAGGGCTCTCTCTCAGATCGTCGATGTTTTTCTTAAAGGATAACCCCAAACAGGCAATGATGGGGGCTTTTAATTTTTCCGCTTTCGATTTAATTTTGTTCACGATATGAAATGGCTTGTTATCATTGACAATTCTGGCCTGGTGAATCAGTTTGCTTTCTTCAGGGGCAGCTCCAATAATAAACCAAGGATCAACAGCGATACAGTGGCCTCCAACACCTGGGCCCGGCTGTAAGATATTCACCCTAGGATGGTGGTTCGCTAAGCTGATAAGCTCCCATACATCAATATCCAGCTTCTCGCAAATTAAGGATAGTTCATTGGCAAAGGCAATGTTCACATCTCGATAGGCATTTTCTGTCAATTTAGCAAGTTCAGCAGTTCTAGCATTTGTAAGAAGAATTTTCCCTTTTACAAAATGCCTATAAAACTTCTCCGCTACCTTGGTGGATGAAGAATTAATGCCACCGATAATTCGATCGTTATCGATCAGTTCTTTAAGGATTTGTCCCGGCAGTACGCGCTCTGGACAGTGCGAGATATAAATTTGCCGATTGGATCGTTCATTAGCTGCATCTTCATTCTCAACAATAAGATCCGGTCTCATTCCCGTAATCCATGCCGCTATATTATCGGTAGTTCCTATTGGGCTAGTAGACTCGAGAATAATCAGATTGCCTGGATTAATATAAGGGGCTATTGCTTTGGTTGCTGCTTCCACATAGCTAATATCCGGGACATGGTCTTCCTTGAATGGAGTCGGTACCGCAATAATATATATATCCGCTTCCTCTGGCTCTGTAGAAGCTACAAGATGTCCGCTTTGAACCGAGGCCTTTACCATTACATCAAGGTCTGGCTCGTAAATATGAATTTCACCCTTATTAATAGTATCCACTGCATGTTGATTTACATCGACACCATGTACATAATAACCCTTGGTCGCTAGTAAACTAGCGGTTGGCAAACCGATATAACCCAGTCCCATTACGCAAACCTTATTCAACTGTGTCACCCTCTAAGTTAATAATCTATCGTCCTTACAATGGTTTATTCCAAAGAGCTCACAACTTCCAATGACGACTGAAACGACTCTTTCAGAGCACGCTCTTTTTCCTCTTCCGAGGATTGTTGATATGCATAAGACGGCACCAGCTTGTGAAGTTCAGCTTTGATGGCTTCCGCATGAACGGAGCCTTCTTTAAGACTGGACAGCGCCTCCAGTCTTCTTAATGCAAGTTCAAACTCTTCGCCGTTAATCAAATGCGAGCGAATGATAAAAATTCTATCGTGCTTGGAGGCAACCGCGCCCTCATCCGCAGTAAGTAATTCTTCAAACAGCTTTTCTCCCGGTCTTATTCCTGTGTATTCAATTTTGATGTCCTTGCCAGGCTCGAACCCCGACAGCCGAATGATATCTTTGGCCAGATCGGCTATCTTAACGGGATGTCCCATATCCAGTACGAATGTTTCCCCCCCGCTCGCGATAGCTCCGGCTTGAATAATCAATTGTACAGCTTCAGGGATGGTCATGAAATATCGGATCATGTCCGGATGTGTTACGGTGACCGGGCCGCCTGCTTTGATTTGTCTTTGAAAGATGGGAATAACACTTCCGCGACTGCCCAGAACATTGCCGAAGCGAACTGCAGAGAACTTGGTTTTACTTTTCATTCCGATCGTTTGTGCGACCATCTCGGCCACATTCTTGGTTGCTCCCATCACATTGGTCGGATTAACCGCTTTGTCGGTAGACACCAGCACAAAAGTATCGCATCCGTATTTATCGGCGCATGTCGCTACATTTCTAGTCCCCAGAATGTTGTTTTTGACGGCTTCGGATGGATTGTTTTCCATCAACGAAACGTGCTTATGCGCGGCAGCATGAAATACAACCCTTGGCTTGTATTTCGCAAACGTCGCATCCAGAGCGTAGATATCCTGGATGTCCGCGATGACAGAACGAAGAATGAAGTGATGTCCCGCTTCTTTAAGCTCCATTTCAATTTCAAATATGCTGTTCTCGCCATGTCCTAGTAAAATCAATTGTTTCGGCGAAAATTTGGCAATCTGTCTGCAGAGCTCCGAGCCGATTGATCCACCAGCGCCTGTTACCAGTATGACTTGATTGGACAAGTAGCTTGTGATCTCGTCTAGCTCCAGCTTGACGGGATCTCTCCCCAGCAAGTCGTCTACGCTCACATTTCGAATGTGATCTATCGAAACTTTTCCATTAATCAGATCATTCATTCTGGGAATTGTTTTTATTTGACACCCTGTTTGTTTGGCAATATTGATTATCGACGACAATTCCGCCCGCGAGGATGAAGGCATGGCTAGAATAATTTCCTGAATTTCATACTTATTGGCTACCTCGGGTATAGAATATCGATTCCCGACTACAGGAACTCCCAATACTTCATAATTCATTTTCTGTACATCGTCGTCTACAAAGGCCACAGGATATAAATCACCGGAAGAATGCTTCAGCTCCTTGACTACCATGATTCCGGCGCTTCCTGCCCCCACTATCAGCGCTTTTCTATGATAAGGCTTTATTTTTCTATAATTATCCCGAACGATCCTCCACACAAAACGTGAAGCGGAAATTCCCAAGAAGATGACCATCGCTGCCAATAGGTAAATGCTTCTTGGAACAACTATCGCCGGGAATACCGTAAGCACAACATATTGGTGAAAGATATAGAATAAACCGATACCGACAAATACTCCTTTTGTGATTGCAATTAAATCGCCGACACTTGCATATTGCCATACTTTTTTGTAGATTTTGTAAACATGTAAGCTGCTGATCACGAAAATCGTACAAGCTGAGATAACATACGGAATATTAGTGCCATATTCATTTCGAATTTTATAGTCAAATCTTAATAAATAGGATATGTAAATTGCACTTGCAATAATTAGTACATCTATTAAAAGTAGTAGGAGGTATCTTGATCTAATATTCATTACTGCTCCACCTTTGTCAATCTTATCGTATTTATCCGAAATTATTACATTTGAAGCTTGTTTATGTCTATCTAAGTATACCCTCTACGTTCGACGCCTGTCGACAAAGAGAATCACGCAACTCCACATCCCAACTTCGATATTCCAAGTTTCAATGCCTCAATCATGATTCCCGGAAAAGTTTTCGGCAGTTCCTATCTATGGTAAACTTAACAAGACTAAATTTCCAACCGGGGGATTACATGAATGGCAAAAAAGCATAGCTCGTCAAAAACATCCAATCATTTCCTCAAAATACCAAGCTTTAATTTCATTTTGATCTTAGCCGTTTCTCTGTTGCTAATCCTATTCTCGTTTAAAAAAGCGCTTTTTAATGGAGACCAAGCCTCTTTTGAACTCCCGATTTATGCTTGGCTGATATGTATTGCATTGCTATTCGCGACGACACTAATAGGATCGTTTTATAAACCGGCAATTTACAAGGAACGTGCTGGGATTACGCACCTTATCGTGTACCTGATTCCCCTTTCCTATGGTATCTCTATGATTACCGCCGCCTCTTCGCATTACTCGACAAGCGCTTTTCTAATTCACATTGGTTATGCTGCCTGCTTCGTTATTTCCGTTATAATCAGTTCCTATGTTAAAGGTATATCCGGCTTAGTTCATGCTGTCTTCGCTTTTGCATATATTATCGTGATTTTTGGATTAGCCAACTGGTTCGGCGATGCCTCCTTCGGCGGTTTATTTAACTGGTCTGAGATTCCGGGAGGAATGAGTAGGATTTACACTGAGGCTGTGCTTAACGACGGCTATCAGGCCCGTTTGGCAAGTGTTTTTCAATATCCCAACACGTATGCCGCTTTATTGATGGGCGTAATGTTAATGACTCTGCTTACCATTGTCCATAACCGGAGCCGAACCGCCCTGATTGTGCACTCTCTATTCTTGATCCCTGTACTGGTCTCATTTATTCTCACAGCTTCCCGTGCTGCATTTATTATGGCTCCGATTCTTTATCTCTTTGTTCTGATGTTCTTGAAGCCTTCTCGGCAGATTACTTTTATCTTGTATACTTTGGTATCATGCGGCACTGCTTTGGTATTATCGGACTTCATCTATAATAAGGGCATCCTGTTGCAGACCTCCTTCTCTGCTTCTATTTCATTCGTATCCTGGATAACTGTTATCCTTTGCAGTTCTCTAATTGCGGCGGTCTTTTTCCTATTTAACAAGTATGTCCAGTCCAAAATCGAGGACTCAATCGTGAAATGGGACAAGCTTCGTTTTGCTAATTTCCATCTCCCGCTTACTGGCCTGATTATTGGCGGGCTTGCTGCCGCTCTCTTGTTGACTACCTCTGTGGCCAATTTGCTGCCTAGCAATATCAAAAATAGGTTCGAGAGCAATCAAAGCAGTCTGCTGGAACGAGGGACCTTTTATCAGGATGCCATCGAATTATGGAAGGACCATCCTATTATCGGAGCCGGCGGCGGCGCGTGGAAAACCTTATACGAAAATTACCAAAGCAACCCTTATACAAGCAGAGAGGCGCACAGCTTTTATTTGCAAACCCTAGTCGAGACCGGCCTGCTAGGCATCCTCTCATTCCTGTTGCTCATTTTCGTTGTTCTTTTCCACTTTATTAAGAGCTATCTGCGCAATCCAGGTACAGATAGATTATCTGAACTCAGCATATTCACTTTAGTAGTTGCCCTATTGTTGCATAGCAGTATTGACTTCAATATGAGCTTTGTCATTGTTGGTATGATCGTCTATCTAGGACTGGGAGCATTGCTTGGAGCGGCCAAACTCCCCGCCTTCCGAATGCAAGCAAGATTGAACTCGAGTAAATTAGTTTACTTGTACCCTTCTCTACTAGTTGGGGTTGCAGGAGTTGCGCTCGTCTTTTCACTGCTTGGTTATACAAGCTCTAAGCAATATGCACTCGCCAACAGTAATGCAACTTCCGGAAAAACCCTCCCGGAAATTATGGATCCGTTAGACAGCGCAATATCAAAGCAGAAGAACCCTGAATATATAGACCTTAAGCTTCAGATTCTATTACAGCTCTACTCTCAATCGAATCGAAGCGAGTATAAAGAAGAGATCAACGAACTTCTGGAGCTTGGCTTCAAGCTTGAGCCCTATTATAAGCCTTTCTCCACAAGAAAATATCAGTCTTTAATGCTTGAACAGAAATATGATGATGCTGCTGCCTTTATAGAAGGTGAACTGATGCATCGTCCATGGAACCTGGCGTCTTATGAATTACTCGCGACGGCTTATTATAGATCGGGCCTTGCTCTTATACAAAGCCCTGCTGAAGCGCTTCAAAGATGGCAGCATGGCTTGGATGTTGAGAGTCGCCTTGCAGATAAGGCCTTGCAGCTAGGCGATCTGGCTGAAACTGATTCACAAGGCCAAGCATTTGGGCTTACCGCTGGACTCGCACTGGTTATTGGCCAGATTCACTATTACGAAGGGAATTATTCTCAAGCAGAAGCTTACTTATATCCGATTCTGGATCTTAATTTCGACGATTCGAAGGACTTTGAAGCTGCATTATTCTACCTTGCGTCGGCACAGAAGCAAGGTAAGGTTGATCAAAGCCTAATGGATATAATGCTTTCTAAGAGCACAGATGTTAATCAGATTCAGACTGCTCTAGCTGACCTATATAATCAGAACCCCATCAACTAACGATCCCTGCGAGGAGAGCATGGCCGTTAGAAATCAGCTGCTCGTAACTTTGAAACTTACAGCATAAAATGGCCCGGAAGATGAGTACGTGATTAGTACTCACCTTCCGGGCTATTTGCTACATTTTACCCAATGGTTCTGTTCACAAGCCAAGGCAGCTTCTGCGTGGCGATCAGCGTTCTATAGCCAGGCTGAATTTGATGATAGACATTCAACTCATAGTCTTTGAGAGTTTCAATCAACATGACTAATTTGTCGTCCGTCCAGGACGGCAGCGTTAAGGAATGGTTGCCGATTTGCAGAGTCGTGTTCTCATTGCCTGTACCTGTATTCCCAATTGGAAGTGTCAGCTCCCTGGAGAATACCGACTGCCTATTGTTATCTTTCAGTTCAATAATAATCTTGTGATCCTTCATGGACGTTTTCGTCAATACATCCTGAGACAATGAATAATCGAAGTCAAAGGTAATTTCCGATTTATCAAATCTGATTTGCGTTGCCACTCGTTTAATCGAGAATTCAAACGGCTTTAAGTCAATTTTTTGCAGCCCTTGCTGCGGTTCTTTGACTGGCGGCAGGATAAAGGAGTAGGGATCAGCAAAGCCCACCAGATTCTCCGTTGCTTCGTTCCCCTGTGTTGGCGAAGTGGATTCTGTAATCGCCTTGCCGACAACAAAGTTGACATCCTTCAGATCGGTATCCTTAGGAATGGTTGCGGACACGTATACGATCGCCGTTCCTCCCGGAGTAAGCTTATCCGAGACATTATCAAAGGTAGCCGGGAAAATGGTGCCATCGGTTTTTTCGAAGTACCCGGCTAGCTTTTGAATATTGGCTTGACGTTTCTCCAGGTTCTCAACTGTCAGCTGTGCAACAAGAATGTCCGCGCTGGCACCTGTATACACCATTTGATTGCGAACCTTGACCTCTGAGCGGTAACCGACATCTGCGATTTTAAATCCGACATCCGATTTTACTTTTTTAACAGGGTCAAAGGTACCTTTAGCAGTGAACTCTACCAGATCAATGAGCTCGCTGTTGCTTGCATCCGTTTCCTTCTGCTGAACGACAAGGCTAATCTTAGAAATATCGAAAGTATAAGGCACTCTGCCCACTAGCTGAAGCTTTACCGATGCGCCAGGCTGAAGAGAGACGACCTTGGCATTGTTGGTGCTTGTTGCAGCTTTTTCAATAGCTTCGTTAAATACGTATTTACCGCTTAATGTCGGCACCGGAAGCGACTTTGTTCCTTTGTTGGCGACTGTCAGATTTGCAATGACCAGATCGTCATCTTCGATTGGAAGACGATTCAAGGAATCTAACTTGATATTATAAATGCCTTTGGAGTTTGAGAACGTATAGAATTTGCCTTTGTCTTCTCCCGTATCTACCTGTGCCTGCGGCAGTTCGAAAATGGCGACCGGCTGCTTGTCCTTGCCTTCATTCAAGGAATTCACTACGGCGATTCTCCAATTGGTCTGATCGACCTTAATCGGAATGGAGGCTGTAAGCTGGTACTCCTTCTCCATCAGCGGGTCGAGGCTGGCCCCCTTAATATCCTTTACGGTCAAAGGATACATCAAGTTATTTTTCGTCAGAATAAATAGCTGATAATCCGGAAGCTGAATCGTTCTGTTGCCGTCATTTCTAATGGCGAGTTTGATATCCGGTCTATAGTAGCTCTCCGTCTTGCCGATCGTGGCCTGCTTAACAATGAACGATGCTTTTACATCGCCGGTTACTACGGCTCTGCCATTGTTAGCTGGCGTTACGGGATTATATCTCGCAGGCACAGAGATTTCACCCAGTACCTTCGTGTAATTGGCTGCGGAAAAATCCCACTTAATTACTTTGATGATGAGGTCGGTTACTTTAATGTTATTGCCAAGCGTACCGATGAAATTGATATCGACTGTAGCTTTAGCCGGTATTTTGTTCACTTTGGCATCGGTCATTTGCAAAGTTAGCTTTGTCCCCGACTTTGTGTACAAGTTCACCCAGTAATCCATGAAGTTGATTTCGGAATTGCTATTGTTTTTAATGGATAACGTAAGGGCAACAATCTGATTTGTATTAGCTGGCAGCACAAGCAGATTATTTACTTCGGCGGTTACATTGTCTCTAAGCGTGACCTTCCCCAACAATACAGGCTCCAGGACCTTGACTGCATTCTTATCGGTTACGGTTGCCGCATGCACGGAAAATTGCATGGAAGCAAGCATCATGCACACGCTTAGCATTAGGAAAAGCAGCTTCCCTTTTTTTATCACTTCGTTCATCCTCCTGCATTAAGTTGTCTAATATAATAAACGATCAAGAGGGTGATTAAGTTGCGGTAATTGAGGGGAATTATGGTGTCTACCTCCGATCAATTGGTAGCCATAACAGACTCCAATAACTGCACGCAAAAAAGGACTGCCGGATAAATCCGGCAGTCCTTCTCGCAAGCAACTACAGATTAGTTATAAACCAATGTAGTAGTTGTTTTGCCGTTAGGAGCTTGAGCAGTCAACAAGAACTCAGTAACAGTACCATTGATAGTAACTTGGTTAGTACCCGAGTTCAGGGAAACCGATCCAGTACCCTTAACGTTTGTTACTGTGTAAGTCACGCCGAGCAATTTCTTGTAACGATCGATGTTAGTAGCTTTGTACTCGATACCATAGTTATCGACTACTTTCAGGTCCATCAGATCGTATGCGTTGTAGGTATTAGCAGCAGCTTGCTTGTCGCCGTTACCTGCGGAGATTGTCTCAACAGCTACAGCATCAGCCTTAACCGTTACAGTGCCGCTAGCAGAGACGATTTCACCCTTAGCGGAGTATACTGTAGCAGTTACAGTCGATGTACCTGCTTTGTTACCCAGCAAGTAGAACTTGTCTGCATCGTTCTCGTTTGTAACGCCAGTACCTTGATCGTAAACAACGGCAAGACCGTTAGAAGAAGAAACTGTTTGAACCAGATCGCCAGGGAATGCTACGCTGTTGCCAGCTGTATCCTTAACTTCGATTGTAACAGCTTTTGCAAGACGGCTTGTATCAGCAGCGTCGAAGCCAGAAGGCAGCAAGCCGCTGTCTTTAGCTGCGAACAATGCGCCTGGATCTTTCAGAGAATAAGTCAGGTCAACTTTGCTCGGATCGATGGACTCGATCGTTTGCGTTACAACTTTCAGAGACGTTTGAGGAGCAGTACCTGTTGCAAGCTTGATCAATTCAGCTTTGAATTGAACTTTGCCATAAACACTTGCAGTAGTGTCAAACGTGAAGCCATCATTGAATTGGGAGCCTTCAGCATTCGTGTAGCTGATTGCAGGTGCGCCAGCAACCGCTGTGCCCACTTTAGCTACGTTGGAATCTCTGCCCAGCAACGTAATTGCAGGTGTGCCGTCCGTGTTGATCAGAGTTACGTCAACTTGGTAGCCAGCAAGATTGCTGTACTTCTTGCCGTATTGGTCTTGAATCAGAATCTTGAAGTCGGAGTTTGCGCCCAGCACTGCTTTTACAGCAGAAGAGGAGTCAATTACCAACGTTTCAGGTTGACGAGCTTCTTGGATGTTGATGTTCATCGTTTTGAAATCTTGAGCATCGATTTCAGCGATGCTTGCCGTAATGAATACAGTGCTCTTTGCAGTGTTAGCATTTACGGAAGTGATTTCAACGGAGCCTTTGTTTGGACCCGAAGCGATGATCGTGTTGGAAGCTACAACTGGACCACTTACAGATACTTTAACACGAGCAGCGTTTACGGAATCAACCAGTTCGTCTTTCGTCAATTGGTTGCCTTCGTTATCGTATGCAACAATTGGGATGTAAGCTTTCGAAGTGTCGCCGGAAGCAAGAACGTTGCTGAACTCGCCGAAGCCCACTTTAGTAGCTACTTTACCTGCGCCAACGTTGATGCTAGCTGTTGCGGAAGTTCCGCCAGCGTATACAGACAATGTGTACGTAGCAGCTTTAGCTTCCTTCTTCGCAAGCACAACTTTCGTTTCGAAATAGTTGTCATTGTCGAAATCGTCAGTTGTAGCGGTCAGGTTAGCCGCATGTGGTTGGATAAATTGATTGAAGTTAATAGTAGAGCCAGCTACTTGATCTTTAGTGATCGGGTTGCCGTATTGGTCGTACAATTTGATTGGAACGATCGCTGTTTCACCAGCAGTAGTCAAGCTTGTTTTAGTGCCGTCATACTTGACATCGCCAAGCTCGATTTTCGTAACGAAAGGAGCATTGCCGACTTTGAACGTTTTAGCAGCCATTACGCGAGTTTCGTTGTAGTAGATCGTCAACGGAATTTGGCTCACGTTTTGCGTGATACTATTAACGTTCGTGTTCAATTCGATGATCAGGTAGCCTTCGTCGTCTTTCGTTACTCTTTCGCCCAGGCCAGTGTAGCCTGTGAATACGGAGTATGCGGAAGATGGGTACGATGCTTGCTCACCGTATTGGTTGGAAGCTTTAACTTTAACTTTTGCTTTAGCGGAGTAAGCAATTTCGTCGCTAGCCGTTACGAATTCGATTTTTTCAACCTTTTCGTTTGTAGCTGTGAACGTACCGCTGTTTTTGTCGATAGCGTCTGCTTCCAGACCTGCCAACGTTACAGTGTATTCGCCTTCGGAGATTTTAACGTCTTTCAAAGGAAGTACAGCTGTTTTCTTGTCGTCAGACCATTTCGTAGCGTTCAGAGCTACAGAAACAGCGCCTTTTTTCAACGTGAACGTAGCTTTAGCAGTGTCAACCGCTTTGTCCAAAGCTACAGTTACTTCTTTAACGCCAGTAGCCTTAGCGGAAGCAACAGAAACCTTAGCAGGCTCTTGTTGGCCCAGGTATACCGGGTAAACAACGTCGATCGATTGGCCGCGAGTAGCGTTGGACTTGTAGTCCAGACCAGCAGGGATCAGACCTTTGTCCAAAGCAGCTTGGATGTAAGGGCCAGCCCAGTCAGAAGCGCCTTCAACCTTAGCGTCTTTCACTGGCTCGATCTTAGCGATCGTTACAGCGATTTTGATAACGGACTCAACCGTTACGTCAGCGCGCGGAGTGAATTTGCCAGCGCCAGTGCCTTCAACCAAACCAGCTTTAGCAGCTGCTTCGATTGCACCGTACCACCATTCCGAGGACTTAACGTCTGTGAAGGTAGCAGTAGCAGGCTTTTCAGCTTGCAGACCAGCAAGTGCGATTGCGATTGTAGCGAATTGAGCACGAGTCAGGTTGTCACCCAGCCCGTCGTTGCCCGTTGTAGTACCCTTAAGGATACCTTTGTCAACGAGAACTTTGTATTTCTCTGCAGTTGTCAACTGAGTGTCAGCTGCAGATGCCATGGATGCGAACAATCCGAATACCAGGGCGAAGGAAAGCAAGAGAGATAAACTTTTCTTCATAACCTTTTTTTCTCCTCCTCGAGAAAATATCTGTTTTGTTTGTGTGTGAAAATTATAGCTCGAATCTCTCATCGGCGTTTTCACCCCCTTCCTTGAGTAGAGCATTGTCTATAATTGATGTCTGACGGCATGTCTATTGGAGTAGAAGCATGTCGCAGAAACTTGTAACCTAGCGGAAAATAAACAGAAATTAGGCAGGGTAAAATATGCCACTTTCCTCATTATACATGAGACGCTTACCCAGCGTAAAGAACATTTTGATAGAGACCGCGCGAGGGGTAGTTCCCAGGTCCCTCTCGTAAAGACTCACACGTTTAAACGCACGGCGCGGAGAAAAGTTGCGGTCTATTTCAAATTACTCGAAGTTTTTTTAACCAAACCCCTTGCGAATGAACCGGTTTTCTTATGTAGGCTTTATCGCTTCTCTAGTATAGCTTGGCCCTACCTTTAAATCATTGTCAAAACATTTCCTATAGAACCAAGTTGAAGCATCCCGTGCAACGCGCGCGGGATTAATGAAGGAGAGCCGCCCGCAGGCAGCCCCCCTCCCATCCGATCGTTTTTATAGCTTTTTAAGCTTCTTCATAATCCGTTCCACAATGACGGCCGCATCGGCTCTCGTCAGGTTGGATTCCGGCTCGAACCGATAGCTCAGCTTGGCTCCCGGAATGTTGTTCGGCACTCCCGAGATATAGCCGGCCTTTTGAATGGCAAGAACGGAGCTCGCAGAGTAAATGCTGATCGTGTTGGCATCCGTGAACAGCTTCTGAAGAGCTTCCCTGTCCTTCTCCATGTCGGCTGTCGTCTTCACCAGGTTCAGCGCTCTGGCGATCATGACCGACGCTTCTTCGCGCGTCAGCGTGTCGTTCGGCCAGAACAGCCTTGGGGATCTGCCGCGAACGAAGCCTTTCTTCACCGCCGTTTCAATATAGCGGTAATTCCACAAGGCATCCGGGAAATCGATCGGAATAACATCGTCGAACGTCATGTTGTTCGGATCGTACTCCAACGGAATATCCAGCATCTTCACGAGAACCTGAGCGAATTCTCCGCGCGTAATGTTGTCGTAGACGCCGAATGCATTGTTATCTTTGTTAAGCATAATTCCGCGCGAGAACATCGTTTCCAGTGCCAGACGCGCGTAGCTGTGTCCGCCGATGTCGCTGAAGCTGTAACGCAGCGACATAACCGCGTAGTAGCCGAAGCCGTCGAACGAGCCGGTGACGGTTTTCTTCTTGGTGTCGACCGTGCCGCCGACGTTCACCCAGCCTTGCGAGGTATAGCGCCATACGCTCAGGTTCTTCGCGATGGCGTCCACGATGTTCGAATCGTACTTAATCGTGATTTTGCCTCGCTGGGAAGGCTCAAGCCATTTGTCCGGATAGAAGGAGCGAATGTAGAAAATGTCGTCTCCGTTGTCCGTCGTGGCGTACGGGTGCATCGCGTCAATCAGCTGGTAATCGTTCACGAGGCCGGTTCCCTTGAAATAACCCGAATCGACCCAGAATAAATTCGAAGCGAACGTAAAGTTTGTTTTCGGAATCAAGCGATCTGTCGCTTCCGCTCTTACAGGCACGTCTTGGAGAATGCCGTCCTGCGGATTTCCGTCCAGATCCTCTTCTCCAACCGCGTTGTAACGCTTCACCGTTCTGCCGTCCGCACGGTCGGCGATCCCGAAGTACAGCTCCTGCGCGTCGAACAGATTAATCGTCTTGACGTCTTGCCCAGGGTTGCGATTCGCCTGTCTCAAGAACGTATTTTTCGGGAATGTCAGTCCCAGCTCCCCTTTGAACAACGAGATTTTACCCGATGTCGGCAGCTTGGACTTGTACTGGGCCGTAATCGAATTGTCCGCCGCGTAGTTTACGACGAAGGAGCCGTTGATCTTCTGGGTGCCCTGCAGCACCGTGAATTTCACCGTGTTCTTCCCGGCTTTCAAATCTTTGAGCTCGTATCTGAAAATATCGCCGTTGCCTTTAACCATTGCGTTCTTGCCGATCGTCACCGATGTCGCGCCCTCGGCTTTAATGCTGACCTTCAGGAAGTTCGAATTAATGACGCTCTCGTTCGGCAATTGCGGAGACAGCACCAGGAACGGAGACAAATCACGGATGATCGTGTATGTCTCGGAGACCGATACTGTTCCCTTGCGAACGATAATCGTAATATTCGTCGAGCCCGATTGCGGAAGCTTCACTTCCGACAGACGCATTTTGAACTTGAATTGGGAATCTGTGTATGAAGTCACGGCCCTGTTATTAACCGGATCCTCAATATAAAGCTTGATCGTGTCGCTCGCTTCCGCATCGGCCGTATCCATCGTTCCTTGATTAGCGCCCGTATCGACAACGGAGGCGGTCGCGACCTTTTTGCCGTCCACCTGAATTTCCATGCTGGTCAACGCTTCGACATCGAACAGAAGGTCGAGCGACTTCTCCGTCGTCGTATACTGCTTGTCGCCCGTTGGAGCGAACTTAACGTCTACGTCGTTAAACTTCCGCTTGATGTCGGACAGATTCGTATCCAGGGAAGGCTCGATCACGAAAGGCACAGGGCGAATCGTCTTGATCGCCGGATTGTCTTTCGAGAAGAAATAAATCGTAAAGTTCGTCGACACCGGAACTCCGTTCGCAATACCTTCGAAGATCAGTTCGTTGGCTCCAGGCAACAGCAGAAGCGGAACAGGAGGAGATATACCCTCTCCGATGCGCGAATCAAACGTAAAATCCCCTGGCTTATACGTCCCGGTTGCTGTCGCAGGAGTATAAATCTGGCCTACGCCCGACGTGTTAATCTGATACTTCTTACCGTTTAATTTCATGGTTACAGTATTCAATTCCGCAGGATCAGCAAGGTTAAAGTTGATTACTTTCCCCTCAATGACAGGCAATGCATTGGTTTCCAGCACCTGACCGTTGTAAATGCTGCTTAATTGAATGGAAGGCGCAGGCACGAAGGAGATCGTGCGAACGATGCTGTCCGTGTAGCTTCCCGCAGTTACCGTGAAGGTCAGCTCGACGGCGCCGGTTGGCATTTTGTTGATGACGATGGCCGGTTTGCCGATTCCCGCGCTGTGCAGCGCATAGTTGAAATCCGCTGCCGGTACGGCGATTCCGTTCTGCTTCGCGGTGACCGTGGTGCTGATGCCCGTAGGGTTCGCAACGTCCAGAATCAACCAAAGCGGAACGATGCTGACCGTCGAGTTGTTCGGGAAAGAAGCCGATGAGCCATAAGTGATCGGATTACCCGTCGCCGTTACGTCGTAGGCTTGTCTAATGTCCGTGATGTAAGGCGAGTTCGCATCGCGATACGTAAAAGGAATAAGGAAAAACGGCGCGCCGCTGACGCTGGTATCCGAGACTTTGATGTTGTACTTTCCGTTCGGCAAGCCAGAGAGGCTAAGCGATCCGCTGGTTATAGGATAAGTGGTCAGGTCTCCGGTGGTCACCACGTCCGCCGCGTTATAGGTCGCAGCGCTGGACACAGCAGGAGACAGCGGTGCGCCGGTTTCATCCACCAATTCCACGTTAAACACAGGAGGAAGAGGCGTTGCAGCCGTATCGGTCTTCAAGATCACCTTGGCGCTGATTGCGCCGTTCGGCGCCGCGCTGAATGTCGGGTTCCCGTCAAGCGCCGTGGTGTCCCACTTTACGTCATAAGCCGTCAGCGATCCGTTAAAGTAAACCAAATAACGGGTCAGCTCGTACGTCTTGGTTCCGTTTCTCGCAAGAATGACCAATTTATTATATCCGCGTTTCAGACCCAAATTATTCAAGAGGAAAGTGGAGCCGGAGCCTCCGAACATTTCCACCCCGTTAATCGTAACGTTCGTGGCGTTCGGCGCATTCACGGAGATCGCTTCGTTCGCGCGCGAAGTGACGAGCGGCGCGGTGGAAGACAAGGATCTTCCGTCCGTAAGCTTGATCTCGGAGATTACCGGAACATTGGAGAAATTAACATAAGCTTCACCGGATACGGCATTGCCGACCTGGTTCACCCCGCGAACCGTAATCCGGTTCAAGCCCTCATAGATGGTAACCGCCGCAAAGCGGAACGAGTTGCCCCCCGTGATGATCGCTTGCGTCGAACTGTTGGACGCTTCGACCACTTGTCCGTTTACGATTTTCTCGATGCGATAGGACAAGGAGGTTACGGAGTTGAAGGTACCCGCGATCTCGACCTGATTGGAGTTGACCTCCGTCGGCGAGGTTTGAGAGGTACTGAAATCCCTGAACGTAAAATAAATCGGATCTGCTGCCTTCGAATTAGAGGGAGCTATAGGCAGCATCGATACAACCAGGGCTGCTATGAGCAACCACTGCATGATGCGATGATAATTAGCTTTCACTTTGATAAGTCCTCCTTGTTGAGCCTAGTTCGCTTGCGATTGGCGTTGGTTGTATCCAGCGACTTGCCTTTAACCGTTTCACCGCCCCATCCTCTTTGCTCTGATAGCTGACTAAACATTCCGTATAGGTGTTATCGGTCTCAATGAAGCGAAAGTTTAGCCATTCTGCGGGTTTTCGTCGCAAAATAAGCCTCAAGACGCAACAAAGCCTCGAAATGCATCGCTGCACCCCGAGGCGGTTGGTCGATATTCGGTCTGATTTTATTTCCCGCGCGAATCCGTCTGTGGCTTCATTCGAAGTCTCGCCAGGAAGTCTAGCACCGGGCGGCGGGTTTTGTCCACGATCCCGATAAGCTCCGCGCCGATCTGAAGGAGGAACACCAGCGCGCATATGACGATAAACGTAATCCAGTTGCCCAGCCCCGTATTCGAGACAGAGGACTGAATGACCGCGCACGTACCGAAGAAAGCGGCGATCGCGTAGATGATAAGGACAGTCTTGCGGTGGCTGAAGCCCAATTGCTGCAGACAGTGATGCAGATGTCCCTTGTCCGCTTCGAAGATCGGCTTCTTCTGTATCCAGCGGCGAACGATGGCGAAGAACGTGTCGGACAACGGAACCCCGATAATTAACAGCGGAGTGACGAACGACAGAATCGTAATCTGCTTGAATCCGAGCATCGACAGGGTTGCTAACGCGAAGCCGAGGAATAGCGCCCCGGAGTCGCCCATGAAGATTTTGGCCGGATGGAAGTTAAAGAATAGGAACCCGCCAATGCTGCCCAGCAGCAAGGAAGCGAGCAGAATAACCGCCTCGTTGCTCATGACGATCCCCATCACGAGAATCGTGGCAATTGCGATGCCGGACACCCCGGCAGCGAGGCCGTCCAGTCCGTCGATCAGGTTGATGGCGTTCGTCACCCCTACGATCCAGAGGATCGTAAGCGCGATACTGAGCCATTCGCCAAGCGGCTGCATAGCCGAACCGAACGGAATGTTCAGCAGATTGATCTTGACGCCGAAGCCGAATACGACAATACAAGCGGCGCCGATCTGCACGAGCAGCTTCAGCTTCGCATTGAGGTCATACTTGTCGTCAAGCGCCCCTAGCAGAACGATCAACGTTCCGCCGACCAGCAGCGCGCTGATCAGATTGCGATCATACGAGCTTAGAAGCCCTTCGGGCACCCAAGGCATAATAATCAGCAAGCTGATCGTAAATGCCGCGTAAATCCCTACGCCTCCCAGACGAGGCATTGTTCTTGTATGAACTTTGCGTTGGTTAGGCACATCGATCGCGCCTACCTTGTACGCCAATTTTTTAACGAGCGGTGTTAATACGAGCGCCAATACCATTGCCGCAATGAATGAAATGAGTCCAATACCTAGCATCCAACCAGACACCATTCACAACTCCCCTTTTTTCTGTACCGGAATGAATTATACTCCCGTCAGCAGAAATTCAACAAGGTGAACTTTCCGTCGTTTTCAGCCGTTTTCGTCATTTACGGGAATTATTTCAGGACGGATTGTTGTGTTTCAAGACTTTATCTCCGTCTTTGATCACTTTGAGCGCGAATTGAGGCAAAACAAGCATTCTCTTGAACCTCGTCGGCTCTTGCAGCAAGCGATACAGCCATTCCAGGCCCGCCTTGCGGAAAAAGGCCGGAGCGCGCTTAAGCTTGCCGGATACGACATCGAAGCTGCCCCCCACTCCCATGACCACAGGCACTTCGAGAACGGCGTGATACTTCTCGATCCATGGCTCCTGGTTCATTGTCGAGCGAGCGACGAACAACAGATCCGGATTGGCCTCGCGAATGGCGGCAACGACCTGCTCATCCTCTTTATCCGTAAAGTACCCATCCCGGAAACCGACGAAACGCACGCCCGGGTATTGCAGCTTCAGCTTTTCGTGCGCGGCTTCGATCACCTCCGGCGAAGCGCCCAGCAGGTACGCGCTCCATCCCCGGCGTTCGCCTTCCCTTAACAGCTCGTGCATCAGGTCGAAGCCGGCCACTCGCTCTTGGACAGGCTGCTTAAGCCTTCTTGCCGCCCAGACGACACCCGTGCCGTCGGGCACCACGAGATCGGCGGTGGACAGCGTGTGGTGAAAGGAAGGGTTGTCCAATCCGACCATCAGCATAATCGGGTTGCCGGTAATTACCCGGTGCGGACGCCGCTCCTCGACGGCCTCTGCCAGGTAGTTCACCGTTTCTTGCATATTCATCTTAGAAAAGGATACGCCGTATAAGGAAACCGTCGAATACGGCTTCGGTTTGGAATTCACTCGGTCACTCTCCAGCTTGTTCAGGTTGTTGCGCCTCGTAACCAGATCGAGGTTTCACGGCAGCCTATATTAAATACGAATGAAGTCGATGATTTGTTTCGCCGGCTTCGCAGCTTCTTCGCGCAAACGGGCAATCGCTCCCCCGCAAGCTTCATGCCAGGCATCAGGACGGCGCAAAATCTCCTCGGCCCGCTGCGCGGCGCTATCCGCATCGAGCGCATCGGTCGTCCCGATCGCACGCTGGTCCAGTCGATGGAGAAACTGATCGATCTTGGGGTCGTAGGATACTCCCAAGAGAGGAACATCCCGATTCGCCGCATAGATCAGCGAATGCAGGCGCATTCCGATGAGCAGCGCGCATCGGCCGACCTCCCGCAGCATCCGCTGCGGGTCATCGTGCGCCGGGGCCAGCTCCAGCTTCTGCTCCGCATAAGCCCCGGAGCGCACGAGCCGTTCCATCACGTAGCGCGACGCGTCCTCGTCCGCGCCGCGATGGAACGGCAGGAAGCGCAGCCGGACATCCATCCGTCCGGCCAGCGCTTCAAGCGCCGCTGCCACGCGGTCCATGTCCGCGCGGTCGCTGCGCCAGAACCGGACGGATACGCCCACCAAGGGCGGCTTATCCGTCCCTGCGGCTGCATCCGCAGCCTCGTCCGCCGCGTCTCCGGGCGGCAAGCCCATCACCGGATCGGGCACGACGGCAATGCTTGTCGGAGGAACTCCATAGCGGCCGAGCATCGCCGCCGACTCTTCATCGCGTACCGAGACGTACGCCGATTTCTTAAAGGCGCTGGCGATGAACGGCCGGAATATTTTCCGGTTCACCGGTCCGATGCCCTGCGCGTATACGAACGTCGGCTTGCCGCTCCAGCGCGCCAACGACATCATTCCCAGATAATAGGGAATCGAGCCCAGTCCGGTCGCATCCTGCAGCAGGCTGCCGCCGCCGCTGATCAGCCCGTCGCTTTTCTTCAAGGCTTGCCTGATTTCTCCCAGCCTCGTGCGGTGCACGGCCTCTACGCCATACTGCCGCTTCGTCCACTCCGGATCTCCCGACAGCACAATCGGCTCCACCCGGACCCCCGCTTCGTCCGCCGCTTCCTTAAGCGCCGTCAGAATGCTCTTGAGCACGGCCTCGTCGCCACTGTTTCGAAAGCCGTAGTAGCCGGACAAAACCAGCCTGTACGTCTTCCTTGCGTCCCCTGTCCCTTTGCCTGCAAGCTGTCCGATCGTTCTCCGCCCCCGTCTTTGCCATCTCTATCTGAATTGTAGGATGCGTCATTTGACGGTTTCCTACATCTCTTATTCCAAATTTGACTTCGCGCCCATTTGCATTCGTCGCAATTTACCGCCCAACAGTAACGTACACCATATCCAGGCTTCATTGCCATAATAAAAATTTCATTTTTCTCTTTGTATCGACGGGCACAGACTACATGCAGGCCCATCTCCGCCGAAGCCCTGGCAGCCATACGATATAGGTTGAACCCATGAACGGGCATTCCGTTTCATTCCGAACGGGATGATAAAATGTTCATAAGGCGGAAACCCAAAGCATTCTTTTTCTCCATTGCTATTTCCCAACCTCCAAGCCCAAACGCCTTCGGCGCTCTGCTGTCGAAGAGCGTGAAACCTATATCCTCTGCATCGTGAACAAAATCCCCCGCGCTTCTTGTCGTGCCAACGAGGGGGACTCATTCGACTTCCGATTCTTTACCTTAGAGCCTTAGCCTGAAGCTCGGCTGCACCTATGACCGCATGCAGGAGCCTCGCGCCGCAGCCAACGCTCCGGTCTAACGCGGCTGACCCGTCAAGCCCAGACGCTTGAGCCACTTTAAGCCGACGCGCTCAACGAGCTGCCAGACCGCAATTGCGACCGCACCGACGATCAAGCCGATGACCAGCCCTAACACTACGCGGATCAATGACAGCAAGAGCGGCGTATGAATATGGGCAAATGTATCGACCATGGACAGCTGCGCGACCGTGCCCGCAATAAGCAGAACCATGCCCCAGCGATAACGCAGCGCCAGGAAGATTCCCGCGAAGAACAACGGATGCCCGAACATGAACTCCTTGATCCTCGGCCGAACTCCGAACGTATTTTCCATCAACGAGCGGAACTGGAGCTCGATTCCCGTAACCTGTCCGCCGTTGCCCGTTCTGGACAAGTAATAGTAGCCGACAGCGCCCAGCAAGCCCACTCCGACGATCCAGAGAACCGTCAACGGCATCGCAAGGATTTTCCTCGCGTTCTCGATCACCGTGTTGCCCGAGCCGTACAGGAACACGTACAGCGCCACAAGTCCAAGCGGCAGCAGATGGAGCATGCTAACGCCGCGGAACTGCTGCAGCACCAGGCTGTACGAAATATGGTTCAGCATGGCGACGACTAGAGGCACCGCCGCAAGCGACAACACCGTCGTCCGAACGAACAACAGCAATGCTCCGCTTAGCCGACGAATCGCCGACATGGCTTGTTCGCCCGCGCCCTCTCTCACCGCACGGATGCGCTTGATCAGCAGCACGACGGAGGCGGTAGGCGCGGCAATCGCCGCGAATAGAGCCAAAGCTTGCACCATCAGCGTCGAGCTCAGGACGTACAGCCCCGCCCCTCCGATGCCGCCGACGACGAGCACCGGCAGCAGCAGCGACGGCAGATACAAGCCGACCGTCAGGGCAACCAGCACGATGGCGGCCAACATCGCCAAGCCGCGCAGGATTTGCTCCGAAGGCGCTTTATGCACCTCGAAAGCCTTCGGCGAGCCGACCTCAAAGCCGAAATCCTTCAATTGCTGCACGACTCCGGCGCTAACCTGGTTTCCATCCTCGTCTTCCTCGCCTTGCAGCACATCGACGATGTTGTTCATCGGATGCGTCACTTGGCCTTTCGTCGAATCCCGCGCGGATACGGCATTCAGATACAGCAGCCGAATGTTGCGGTCCTTAACGGCCAGCACCAGCCGATCCTCCAGCACCGGCTTCTTGATGACCGTCATCTCGGCCTCGCCGACGGAGTGCGCGCGAATCGCATCGTATTTCAGCAGATTGGCCAGCTTGGACATCCCTTTTTGCGGAATTCTCAAGTTTTCGAAGATCGCCACTCCGATTCCGTGCTGCTTGAGCAAGCCGGCGAAGCGTTGGACGCCTTTGGCTTTGACGCCGTCTCCGTAGCCCGTGACCGCTTCCCCGTCGAACAGCACCCGATCAATGCCTTGATCCTGGTAGGATTGCAGCCATTTGTCCACTTCCTTCGCATCGAAAGGCTCGAAGCGATCAGACAATCTCGGGAATACGAGGAAACCCGCTTCTCTCAAGTCCTTGATCGCAATCGGATTCGGCTGCATAGGACGAAGAATGGCATCATCGTACCCCATTCCGAGACGCAAGCCCGTTTGGCCCTTCACGGACCAGCTCGTCACTTCCGCTCCATGATGACGGAACGCCCATTCAATCAGAGGACGCAGAGTCGTCTCATGCTCCGGCCGATTAAAGACGACATAGGTGCCGTTATCGTCCGGAGGCGACACTCGATCTTCCAGAAGCGCGGCCTGCGTGGCGTTATAGACGTTCACCTCTCCCGCCCAGGACAGCTCCTCCAAGGTGCTTTCGAACACGACCATACCGTTCACGCCCGCGTCCTTCAGCCGTTGGATCTGCTCTTGCGCAAAAAGCTGCGGATCGACCTGCGTGCTCGACACCTGCAGCAAATCGCGATAGTCCATCACGATAGCGACTTGATCGGCGGTCGTCTCCGTCTGGATTCTGGCGTATACGACGGGCAACGATGCCACAACGCCCAGCAGCACAACCCACCAGAGCCATTTCGCCAATTTCGTATTCCATGTATTCAACCACTGCGGCACAACGGTCACTCCTTCGTTTCTTCTAGGCCAGCGAATCCACGCGTGCCATAACTGCGTCTACGAGCGTCTTCAAGGCGGCGGAGGCTTCATCCAGCCCTTGACCGCGCACTGCGAAATAAATTTTGATCTTCGGCTCCGTCCCCGAAGGGCGCAAGCAGAACCACGAGCCGTCCTCAAGCAGATACTTCAGCACATTCTCGGCAGGCAGACCGCTTAACCCCTTCGCGTAATCCAGCGCCTCCTTAACGGCGATGCCGGCGATAGCCGCGGGCGGACGAGCTCGCCAATCGTTCATGATGGCCGCGATTTTCTCCACGCCGTCCTTGCCTTTAAGCGTGCGCGACTCCAGCTTCTCCAGATAGGTTCCGTGCTTGGCGTACAGCTCCAGAAGCACTTCATAGAGCGTCTTCCCTTGCGACTTGTAATACGCCGCCGCTTCGCAGATCAAGAGAGAGGCCACGACCGCATCCTTGTCCCGAGCGTAAGTTCCGGTCAAATAGCCATAGCTTTCCTCGTAACCAAACAGAAAATCGTGCGAGCCGGTCGCTTCGAACCGGGTCATCAGCTCGCCGATGTACTTGAAGCCGGTCAGCGTACTGAACACCTGACAGCCATAGGAGGCTGCGATATCCGCACCCATCTCGCTCGTGACGATCGTCTTCACGACTGCGCCGTTCGCCGGCAGCTTGCCCTGAGCTTGCAGATTCGAGAGCAAATAATGAACCATAAGCGCGCCGGACTGATTGCCCGACAGCACGACGAATTCGCCTTTGTCGTTCTTCACGACTGCCCCCATGCGATCGCAATCGGGGTCCGTGCCGATAATGATGTCCGCTTCGACCTCGCCTGCAAGCTCGACCGCCAGCGTGAACGCCTCCTGCTCCTCCGGGTTCGGAGATTTGACAGTCGGAAACATGCCGTCAGGCTGCTCCTGCTCCTTGACGACGCTCACCTTCGCAAATCCGGCTTGCGCAAGCACGCGCTGAATGGGAACGTTGCCCGCGCCGTGCAGCGGCGTGAATACAATGCCAAGGTTCGCGCCTGCGGCTCCCTTGATCTGATCAGGTTGGACGACCTGCGCCGCTACCGCATCGACGAATCGCTGATCCTCGGCATCGCCCAGCCAGACAAGCAGCCCTTGCGCTTCCGCCTCTTGCTGCGTCAGTCTTTTTACCTGATCGAAGGACTCGACAAGCCGAATCTGCTGAATGACCTGTTCCGCTTGATGCGGCACCAGTTGGCCTCCGTCCGCTCCATATACCTTATACCCGTTGTATTCCGGTGGATTGTGGCTTGCCGTAACCACGATGCCGCCCGTCGCCTTAAGATCGCGAACGGCGAACGACAGCTGCGGAGTCGGCCTCAAGGAAGGAAACAAATAGGTCTTGATCCCGTTTGCCGCCAGCACGCAAGCCGCCTCCAGAGCATACACATCCGAATTGCGTCTGGAGTCGTGCGCGATAACAACGGCGGGTGAAGCCGATTCGCCAAGCAGAAAATGAGCGAAGCCTTGCGTCGCCTTCCCGACCACGTAGCGGTTCATCCGGTTCGTGCCTGCGCCCATGACTCCGCGCAAGCCTCCGGTGCCGAACTCCAGCTCGCGATAGAAGCGATCCTCTATGTCGCGCTCCTGGCCCGCGATTCCTCTTAGCTCCTCTTTCGTCTGCGCGTCTATATTAGGATCGTTAAGCCAACCTTCATACAGGCTTTGCGGATTTACGCTCATTACTGTTCCTCCCTTTCCTAACCTTTGGACGGATCCGACAGCGCGAACATCAGCTCGCCCTCGGCGACGACCTTGTCGCCTACCCGAGCGACTCCGCGGCCTTTGCCGATCGGCCCTTTAAGACGTGTAACCTCCAGCTCCAGCGTCAGCGTATCTCCCGGCTTTACTTGCTCGCGGAACCTGAAGCCGTCGATGCCCGCGAAGAAGCCCAGCTTGCCCCTGTTCTCTTCCAAAGCCAGCATCGCTGCCGTTCCCACCTGGGCAAGCGCCTCGACAATAAGCACGCCGGGCATTACCGGATATCCCGGAAAATGACCGACGAAATGCGGCTCGTTCATCGTCACGTTCTTGACGCCGACGGCGCGTTTGCCCGGTTCAAGCTCCAGAATCCGGTCAACAAGCAGAAAAGGCGGGCGATGCGGAATTAACTCCTGAATTTGTACGATATCCAACATGAGAGATTCCTCCTACGATTTAGGTTGCCCGGCGAATAAGCCTATCGCGCGAAGCGAATAATACGGCCATCCCCAGGCGAGCTGCAGCAGCTTGGGTTGATATAAGAGAGTCCGCCGCCGGCTATTCGGCGGCGAGCTCTTTTGTGCTGCACGCGGGCAGCCTTTCCCAGACCTAAGCTAAGCTACGCTGTTGATCCTTTTGAACTTCATGAAATAAATAACCGATGTCAAGAAAGATAAAGCAATTCCGAGCCACAGCACCGCCACTCCGCCCGGCTGTTCAAGAAGCATAAGCGTAATCGCCAGATAATAGATCACCGTCGTCGCTTTGCCGAACGCATTGGCTTGCACCGTCTTAAGTCCTCGGAAATAAAAAATCGCCGAGCCTATAATCATGACCAACTCCCGGAAGGCCATGACGATAAACGCGACCAGCGGGAGCACGCTCTTGATCAGAAGCGCCAGAACGACAGCCAGCATCATCAGCTTGTCCGCAAGCGGATCAAGCATACTGCCCGTGACGGTAACTTGCCCGCTGCGCCGGGCGATATAACCGTCCAGATAATCCGTGAATCCGGCAAGCAGCAGCGTAAGCAGAGATGCGATCACATAGTCGTTAAAATACAAAAGCAAAAATACGGGGATCAGCACAAAGCGGGACATTGTCAGCAGATTAGGCACATTCATTCCCCGTCTTCCCCCGTTTCTCTAAAGTTCCCCATCATTATAACGCTCACCCCTACAAATGAAAACTCCCCGACCAGAAGCCGGGGAGTTGCCGTCCCGGTTGCAAGTTGCAGGCCAGGCTTCAGCCCTCCGCGAACACGAGATCATACATATGCTTCCATGTTTTGAGATCGAACACTTCCGACACGGGTCTGTCCCCTAGAACGGAAAAACCGATCGCAAGCCCGACAATTAATGCCGCGATGCACAAAACCGGTATAATCAACAATTTGACGCTCATCCAAACGATACGGGCGAGAATTCTTCCGGAGGAAGGTCTGCTGTTGCCGTTTGGACGGGAAGGTGCTGTCATGAAAACTTCGTCTCCTTCGACGAGCAACGGCGCGGATACCGGATCTGGTCCTATATCCGCTTCGCGCTTTAAGCGCGCAGGTTGTTCGCCATCCCCATCATTTGCTCGCTGGAGGAAAGCGCCCTTGCGCTTAATTGGTACGCGCGTTGCACGATCATTAAATCGCTCATCTCATCGGTCAGATTCACGTTGGACTGCTCCACGAAACCTTGGCGAACCGCCACGCCGGATTCTCCTGCGGGCAGCAGCGCGATATCCCGGACGACATTATCCGGGTTGATATTCGCGGCAATTCCGAACAGGTTGTCCGCCACGGCCTGCAGCAGCTCCGAGTTGGTCACCTGAACCAGCTTAAGTCGGCCTAACGCAATGGGCTCTACGCCTTCGCCGCCGTTGCCGATCAGAGTGCCGTCCTCTGCGATGCTAAGCTCGTAGCCTTGAGGAACGCGGATGAAATCCTCTCCATTAGCCGTGCTGGCGACAACCCGTTGACCGGAATTCGTCACCAGAATTCGATCGCCGTTCCCATCCGGAATCAATTGGAACGGGCCATGTCGCGTGAAAGCCCGGGCGCTGCCGATATTATCGTCTACGCGCACCTCGAACAGGCCATTGCCCTCGATCGCCACATCCGTCGGGTTATCCGTCTGCTGCAAGACGCCCTGGGACATGTCGGTCTGTATAGAAACCAGCCTCGCCCCCCAGCCTTGCGTAAATCCGAGCGGCGTGCGCCTGCCCGGCTGGCTGAAGTCGTTCAGTTGAGAATTGACGCTCGTCAGAATATCCTCGAACACGGCGGTCTTGCGCTTGTAGCCTACCGTATTGGAGTTGGCGAAATTGTCTGCCAGCATGTCCAGCTTTTGCTGAAGGGCGCCCATGGAGACGGACGCAGTAATCATAGAGTTATTCACTTAGGAGTTCCTCCCGTGGCTTCGCTTATACTCTTCCGATTTCGTTGACTGCCTTGTCCAATGTACGGTCGTAGGTCTGAATAACCTTCTGGTTAGCCTCATATGCCTTCAGGGCGGCCATCAGCTCGATTGCCGCTTGGGCGGTATCCACGTTGGACCTCTCCAGGAAGCCCTGCCGAACCTCAACCCGCTCTCCGGCTCCGATCTGCTGAATGCCTCCCGCGTCTCCGGCATAGCGGAAGCGGCCGTCGCCTTCGCGGATCAGCATGTTGGGGTTGTCCACTCTCATTATACGAAGCTGGGGATTCCCGTCCAATGGCTGTCCGGTATTGCCGTATACGAGCCTTCCTTCCGCCGTCACGCTGATTTCGTCCCAGGGTACGTCAAGCCGGATGGGTTGTCCGTTGGTTCCGACTATACTGAGCCCGTCCGACGTAATCAAGGTTCCGTCCGGCGCCGTTTTGAAGCTGCCGTCGCGCGTATAGCGCTCCTCGCCGGCTGCGTTCTCGATGGCGAAGAAAGCCTGCGGCTGGTAGGTCACTTCGCCGTTCTCGTCGACGAACTTGCCGGAAGCGTCGAACGTCGTTCCGTCCACGATGATATCGGACACAAGCGCCAGATCCTGCTTGCGGAACGTTTCCCGCATGTCTCCCTGAACCATGTTCAGCAGGTTCTCTTCCGCGAATACGCCCGTGCTTAGCTTGCCCACGCTGCCTTGAGACGGATTGGGTCCGCCCATCGCATAGATCAGCATATCGGGAAACGTGCGATTGACCGCGTTGTTCCCTTTGAAGCCCGGCGTATTGATGTTGGCGATGTTGTTCGTCACGATATCATGACGACGTTGCTGCGCGAGCATGCCGGATGCAGCTGTGTATAACCCTCTTAACATGGAGCCGTCCTCCTTGTGTCCGCTTGATCTGCCTATCGGAAGAACGCTTGCAGGCTGCGCCCTCTTCGGAGGGCGCCCCTGTATCCCGTTCTCATGCGCTTACCCCAGCTTGCGGGTCATTTTGTCCAGATGGTCAAGCATAATTCCGGTTCCTTTAACGACGCAATGCATCGGGTTCTCCGCGATCAGCACCGGCACCTTGATCTCGTCCGCGAGGAGCGCGTCCAGACCGTCCAGCAAAGCGCCTCCGCCCGTGAGGATTACCCCGCGGTCGATAATGTCCGCAGACAGCTCCGGCGGCGTGCGCTCCAGGACGGACTTGGCCGAAGCTACGATGGACATGATCGGCTCCCATAGCGCTTCCCTTACCTCGTCCGAATGAATCGTAACCGTAAGCGGAAGGCCCGTGACCATGTCCCTGCCCCGAATATCCATCTCTTCCCGGCGGCCGCCCATGTAGACGGTTCCGATCTTGATCTTGATGTCTTCGCTCGTACGTTCGCCGATGAGCAGCTTGTATTTGTTCTTTATGTATCTCATAATCGCGGAATCGAACTTGTCCCCCGCGACCTTAAGAGAAGAGGCGGTTACGACGTCGCCCATGGATAGAACGGCGACATCCGTCGTACCTCCGCCTATATCGACTACCATATTCCCGCTAGGCTGGAAGATGTCCATGCCCGCGCCGATCGCGGCTGCTTTCGCTTCTTCTTCGAGGAACACTTCTTTCGCGCCGCTTCTCTCGGCCGCCTCGCGAATCGCTTTCTGCTCCACTGACGTAATATTGGTAGGCGCGCAGATCAGAATACGCGGCCTGCTGTACCAATTCTTTCCTCCTACGCGCTGGATGAAAGCCTTCAGCATCATATCCGTCACTTCAAAGTCGGCAATAACGCCGTCCCGAAGCGGACGAATCGCAATAATATTGCCCGGAGTACGCCCGACCATCCGATGGGCTTCCTCTCCCACCGCAAGCACCCTGCGGGTGTCGCTCTCAATCGCTACTACGGAAGGCTCGTCAAGCACGACTCCCCTGCCCTTCACGTGAATGGATACGTTCGCCGTACCCAGATCGATGCCAATGTCTTTGCTAAACATGCGTCTATTATCCCTCGCCAAAGTGGATTGTCTGTTATCGTAATTGTATAATATTCGGCGCCCGGGCGGCAAATCCTTCTTTTTATTCGACATCCTTAGCAAAATTATGCTTTTCCGGCTGTCATAACCTCCCGTTTCTTGATGGTCGTCTTCTTGTATTTGATTTTGGTCGCTTCCCCTCCCCTCAGGTGCCGGATCGACTTATGGTACTCAAGGATGTGCTTGACCTGGTCCGCCAGATCGGGGTTGATCTCCGGCAGCCGCTCCGTCAGGTCTTTATGCACCGTGCTCTTGGAGACGCCGAATTCCTTGGCAATCGTACGAACCGTATTGCGCGTCTCCACAATGCAGCGGCCAATCTTAATGGTGCGTTCCTTGATGTAATCGTGCACGCTCCCGCCTCCCTGCTGAAATAGATTGGTACAGTATATGAGGGGCGCGGTCACTTATTCTAGATTGCCAAGCCTGACGAGCCGGGAAAGTCCCTTTTATGACGTGAAATATAGGTCTGACGGGCATCCAAGTGCATCTTTAGCCCTAGAAAAAAAGCCGAAAGGGACATTTCCCTTTCGGCTTTTGGACAGGTAGGCCCGGTTTATTTGTCGGCTTTTCCCACGATCACGACATTCGCGTGCTGTTGCAGCTCCATCGTATAAGGTATGATGACGTCCTTTCCGCCCGCTTCCCGATACACCTGAACCAAAGGGCGCTGGATCGGACGACCGGCCGTCTCCATCACGGTAGCCGATTGCCCGTTGCTCAGCAGCACCCTCGTCGAAATCGGGTAGATCACGACATGACTCAAAAAAGACTTGATCAGCTCCCAGTCAAAATCATAATTTCCGGAAGCGAACAAATACTCGATTGCCTCCGCGGGCTCATAGGCATTCCGATGATGGCGGGGCGACCCCAGAGCGCTGTAGACATCGGCTATCGCCACCATCTGGGCGAACTCTGGGATACTCTCGTTCGTCATACCCAGCGGGTAGCCCGAGCCTCGATATCGCTCGTGATGGAGCAGGGCGCATTGGGCCGAGGCCATCGGAACCTCCTTGAGCCCCTTCAGCACGCGATAGCCTTCGTTCGTATGCTGGCGCAGAATCGCCAGCTCTTGCGCGGTCAGCTCCCGGTTCACCTTCGTGAAATCGATAGGCAGACGGGTCATTCCGATATCGGAAAACAAAGCCCCGAGCGCCAGCTCGTACAGCTTGGACTTATCGAAGCTGCGGGCATTGCCCAGAATACTCGTGCATAGAGTAACGTTCAGCGCATGCTCGAACAGCTGCCGATCGGCGAGCATCAGCACCCCGAGCTCTTCGGCCAGCGCCGGCTGCAGAGTGATCTCCAGCAAAATATCGCGGAACACCTGACGGAAATTCGCTTCGGGAAACGGCAAGGCGATCTGCTCGAACATCATGCTCCTGCCCACGAAATCGCCGACAAGGCCGATCGCATCCCTGCGGGATTTCTCGTCGTTCTTCATCGCGTCGATATCCGGGCGCAACCAGGAGTCGGTCGGCAACGAGCGCTTCTTGCCTGAAGTCTCTCCCATGGCATGCGACGCAACACTCGTAAGATGTACATGCTTGATCTTAAGAGATTTAAGCCGCGCAATATATTGATCGGTCAATACGGTGCCAGCCTCCAGCATAATCATGCCGCTATGGTTCAGCACGGACTTCTCCAGCACATCCCCCGACTGCAGCTCCGCAATTCCTACGATCCTCATCGCCCCGGCCCCTTTATAGATCTCGTCGCACATCCGCTTGCTATTGAGAAATTATGACATATCCCCCCGTTTCTTGTCGAGATGACAGATGCAACGTTTTATTTAGGCGAAGTCCTATCGAAGTCCTGTCATGGAAATTGGTTGCGCCGAAGCCGCCTTATGCAAAAGCAGGGCAAGGCGGGAATTCCCGCCTTGCCCTGCTTCGGTCATCTTGCCGCTTACTTCTCGCTCTTGATCAGCGAGTTCGGATTGACGGATACGCCGTTGTTGCGGACCTCGAAGTGTACGTGAGCGCCTTCGTTGGGCTCCAGCTCGCTTTGTCCGGCAGCCGCAATCGCGTCCCCTTGCTCAACTTCGTCGCCGACTTGCACCTTCAGATCGGTCAAGCTTTGATAGACCGTAACCAAGCCGTTAGGATGCTCGATTTGCACCTCGTAACCGTTGGTCGGCGTTTGCCCCGCTACCGTTACCTTGCCGCTCAGCGCGGCAAGCACATCGAACGATTCCGCGTCCTTGCGGGCCAGATCGGTTGCCATGTGCGGCATGAACGTGTTCTGGAACTCCACCATTGCCGCCTCGCGGTCTTCTACGGATGCCGCAGCGTCGTAGAAAGGAACGATCGTCGTCATCTCTTCGATCTTGCTCACCGGCCAGCGAAGCGCTTCTCCGTTGGCGAGCACAGGCGTTGCTTCCGGACTGGCTTGTCCGCTTGCGACGGCCTCGCTCTCGACTCCCGCTTGCCCGGGGATAGCCTGATCCTTTGGATCGTTCCCCGAGTTAAGCCAGAGAATCGTTACGATAATTGCTGCGGCGGCCATGTACGCTGCAGGAAATACCCAGCGCTTGGAAAGGAATTTTTTCCATCCTGTAGGCCTGACAGCGGAAGACGTGCCCGCAATCGACTTGTGGGAATCTTCGATTTTGCGTGGCGTTTTGTTTCCTTCATTCATGATTATCATCACCTCAGTAAGCCATTCTTACCAGGTGACGGGGTTTTATACCTGTTTACTTTGAAAGATTACCATTTTTGTCCTTCTACCGGGCTATAGTCGATTTTCCGCCCGTTTCGCAAGCTTAGAAACTTGCTCGATGCTAACCCCTTTATAATAGTATTTCAAAATCTGCCGGGAATCCTTGCCCGCTCTAGCCATCCCCTCCGCCCCCCACTGGCTCATGCCTACGCCGTGCCCGCTACCATAGACCGTTATCTGAATGCTGTCGCCTTCCTTGCGCCATTCGAAAGAAGCCGAGCGCAAGCCTAGCCTTCGTCGCGCCTCTACTCCGCTGAGCTTTCGATCCCCCGCCAGCAACGTCTTTACCCTGCGGCCCTGCGTCCACTCCAGCACTCGGGGACTCTGTCTCTCTCCCTCGCGCTTCCCGACCGTTTGCGCCTCAATTCCCAGCTTGGCATAGAAATCCGCAAGCTTCATCTTGATTGTCTCTTTCGCTCGCGGAGAATCTACTTTATCCCATGGACTGGCTACGGAGCGCAGATAGGGCAACCGCGTCGAGAACGCTTCCTCGGAGTTTTCCGTATAGCCGTTGCTTGTCGAGAAGAACAGGGCCTGGATCGGCTCCCCTTCATATACGAGAATTTCTCCGGCCGTTTTCTCCGCCGCCTCCTTCGTCTTGCGCCATCCCTCTGCGTCGTCTAGCTTTAATCGCTTCATCTCTTGCAGGGAACGATAGACTTGATGCGCCTCGGTATCCGTCACGTCCGCACCCTTCGGCGCCCCTGCATGATCGTTCATCCACAGCCTTCGAACCGCGAAGGTTCGGGCCGCTACGGCTTGCGCTTCCAGCGCGGCCGGCTGGAAAGCCGACGGCATCTCCGCCGCCACAACCCCCTCGACATAAGCCTCCAACGGAACCTTCTCGATCTCCCCTGTCTCGGATAAGTATACTTTAATGCTCGGCTGCGTATAGGCGGGAGCCTCTTCCATACCGGGTTCGCCCTGCGGCTCCCGAGCCGTTCGTCTCCCGGTCCCCGCGTCCTGGCTCTGCCCCTCTGCTCTTTCCGTCCTTGGAGGGGCTTTCCGGGACGCGTCCTCTCCGGGATGAATCCCGATCCATAGTATAACTGCAATGATTGCTCCGCAAGCGAATGCACCGCCAACGACACGCCGGGAATGCCTGTTTGTCCTCTTCTTTTCTTGCGTCCGTTCAATGCCGCACCCCCGCCTCGCTCCTTCATCCCTGCCCTACACCGTAAGCGTGGATCGCTGTTGTCTACCGACTTGTCTCTCTTTGCCTCCGATGCTTTCAAAATATGCGAGATTGCGAAAAGGTAGAACCCGCACCGAGCATGCGATGCGAACATGAGTTGAAATAACGGACAAAGCCCTCGCAACAAAAATCCCCAAGCCGATGGCTTGGGGATGATTCTTCAATAATGGACTAAGTATGAGAACGCGTAACTCCTTATGTTCCGGCCGAACTGCCGAGACATGCTGCAAACGCGCCATTCCTTATGCCAGCGTAGGCTGAATGTTGCGAATTACGACTTCCGGCGCTGACGCGCGTTGCTCCAGCTGCTGCATAAGAATATCGGGCTGCAAGGAAGCCTGCTCCGATTCCGCAAGCACTTCTTCCGGCGATGGCGCACGGTAGATGTCCGCGCCCAACGCAGCCAGCTTGTTGACGATATTCACATATCCTCGTTCAATGTGGTGAATGCCGCTGACTTCCGTGTTTCCGTCCGCAACCAATGCCGCACAGATCAAGGCCGCTCCCGCACGCAAATCCGTCGCGCTCACGTTGGCTCCGGAAAGCTTCGTGCCGCCGGTTACGATGGCCGTGCGCCCGTCGACTTTAATCTCGGCGCCCATTTTAATCAGCTCATCGACGTGCATGAACCGATTCTCGAACACGGTTTCCGTCACGATACTGGTTCCGTCGGCCACAAGCAGCAGCGTCATCATCTGCGCCTGCATATCCGTCGGAAAGCCGGGGTAAGGCAAAGTTTTCACATCAACGGCGCGAATCGGCCCGTTCGACTTGACCCGAATGCCGTTCTCGTCGCAATCCACGCAGACTCCCATCTCTTCCAGCTTGGCGACAATCGGACCCAGATGATCCCGAATGGCCCCTTCCACGTATACGTCTCCGCCCGTAATGGCGGCGGCGACCATGTAGGTTCCCGCTTCGACGCGGTCGGGTATAACCTGGTGCTCCGCGCTAGTTAGTCTTTCCACGCCTTCAATGCGAATGATGCCGGTTCCCGCTCCGCGGACTTTGGCTCCCATTGCGTTCAGGAAGTTCGCCAAATCCACGATTTCCGGTTCTTTCGCGGCATTCTCTATAATGGTCGTACCCAACGCGGTCGTCGCAGCCATCATGATGTTTTCCGTGGCGCCGACGCTCGCGATGTCGAGATATATTCTCGCCCCGCGTAATTTGCCTTCAACCTTCGCCTCTATGGAGCCTTGGCCGAAGCCGATCTCCGCTCCCATAGCCTCGAAGCCTTTAAGATGCTGATCGATTGGACGCGTCCCGATTGCACAACCCCCGGGAAGCGAGATTTTGACTTGGCCTACGCGAGCAAGCAAAGGTCCCATCACCAAGAACGAGGCCCTCATCTTCCTCACGAGCTCATAAGGCGCCTCCCACGAAGCGAGAGACTCTGCGTTCAGATGGACACTTCCGTCTTGATGCTGCGCGTAAACCCCCAAAGCCGCGAGCACTTGAAGGATATTTTTGACATCGTCCAATGCAGGAACGTCATGGATGACGCTTGATCCTTCTTCCGCCAGAAGTGAGGCGGCCAGGATCGGAAGGACGGAATTTTTTGCGCCGTGCACGCGAACTGTTCCCGATAGGGTACGTCCGCCGCGGACGATGATTTTGCTCATGGGTGGTTCCCTCCGCGAGTTATAGAATCATTCCGAAGCACTGGCAATAATAACCGTCTCCGAAAAACCCAAATTTTATCATACCACTAGGCGCATCACTGACACAAGCGGCATTTTCTGGGACAAACCGCCTTGTTTCGACGCCAATCGCCTCCATTTCCAGCAATCCCAATGGTTTTTATATTATTACCCATTCTGCTCAACTCGGCACATTTTTTTTGCAAAAAAATCTAACCGCTGCCAAATAGCCATCTTAGTGTGCCGACCCATGACCAATAATCGAGAACAAAGCGCGCTACGATATGCCCCAACCCCACCGAAAGGAGCAGTTGAAGCACCCTCGCCCGCGGCCCTCTCGGGTCCCGGGTGATTTTATCCCATTTGATCTCCTGGAGAACTATCCAGGCGACAACAACGCATCCCAAGGTAACGAATATGGAGAAAAGACCGTTCCATCCCGCCACTTGATACAAGCCTGCCTCACTGCCCATCTTGAAGCTTCCCTCCGATCAACCGACAAGTCGATTTGCTTCCTGCGCCTGACTGTTAGTCCTGTACCGCCTGAAGCTTAAGTCCGTAATATTGATTGCGATTGTAGCTGTCAGCCGTAACCTTGACGTAATACGTTCCGGCTTCCAGAACCGATTCTCCGAGCAACGTCTTCTGTCCGTCGCCGTTCGTCCATTTCTCCAAAGTTTGCAGCTTCTTGTTTCGTAATTCGGCGTTTAATTGCATCTGATGTGGGATATGTCCGACAGTAAGTCGTACGGTCGTTTTCCGCGTCAACGTAAAGCGATACCAGTCCTGATCCTTGCTGGTCTGGATCAGACTGTTATAAACCTTGTCGAACGTCAGCGGAGTCGAGGTCAACGGACTGTCGTTCGGCTCATAGAAATCCTCTTTAACCGTAATGTATTCCAAAGAGGCGGCATATGTCCCGATTACGGCTTCAGGATTCGAAGATACCGCGTTGGAAATCCGAATATAATACTTGCCCGCCCTTGCGTTATTCCAAGTCCAATATTCGCTGCCCCCGTCTCCCCGTTCATCGACGATGATTTCCGTTCCTCCGGCAGGCTGGATGCGAATCTCGGGATCGATTCTCGTTGTATCTGGCGTTACGGACAGCTTTAGGATTCCCGCCTTGGGCAGATTAACCACAAACCAATCCACGTCTCCGCGCCGGTGAAAATTTCCGGTCCACTGCTGGCTGCGAGCCGGGAGCGTGCTCGCCGACGCCGCTGTATCGTTAGGCTCGCGGGCATCGGGATTCATGGTAAAGCTCGACACAAGACGATAGGAAGACGGCGTTGAGGAGGCTGCTTGCTCAGGCTTCCTCACCTGCAGCCAGTTACGCCCCTTCTTCACCGGCCAGCGCATCAATATCCCTTCCGGATTGCCCGAAGACGGGCGGGGCTCAATCCGTCCTTCTGCTCCATATAGCTCGAATCGAGCTTTGTCTCCCGATAAGCTGAAGACCCCGTCATATTTGGCATCGAATGCGTACCAGTCGATCGTATTCGTCCCGCTCCAGTCGCCTACGACTTCTTTCCCTACGGGGAATTCGCTGGCCTTTTCCTTCGTATCGTTGGGCTCTCGCCAATTGATTCGCTCATTGACCTGAAGCGCTTTGGCCGCCGATAGCAGTCCGTAGCCCGTATTCGCATTCCAGCGCTTGCTGCCGGACGGTTGAGCCGTTCTTCGCAGCGCCTCCCGAATTTGCACCGGCTTCCAATTTGGATGGGCGGCCTTGAGCATAGCGGCTACCGCCGCAGCTTGAGGAGCGGCCATGGAGGTGCCCACCATTTCGATGCCTCCGCCGCCGGCCTCCAGCGTCCGAACCTTCCACGCTGCACCGATATCGTTTTCCGGCCCTGCCGTCGACGAAGCCACCGTCCTTTTGCCATCCATCCCCGCTACGGAGAGCACGGTGGGATAAGCGGCGGGGTACTGTACAGCCGCGGTTTTGCCGAACACGGCCGCGTCATTGCCGCTTGCCGCAACCAGCAAGACGCCTTGGCTCTCCGCATAGGCGACAGCTTCCCGCAGCCCTGGCGCATCGCGCCTCAAGCCCAGCGACAGGACGATAATATCGGCGCCCTGGTTGACCGCGTATCGAATGCCTTGCGTCAGTTTATCCTCATTGCCCTCTCCGTTCTCGTCCAGAGCTTTGATCGGCAACAATTTGCCCTTCCATCTTCCTTCCGCAGGAGAAGACTCTCCGGCCTTGGCCACCGCGACGATAATTCCCGCCACTGCGGTTCCGTGACCATTGTCGTCCTGAGCGGAGCGGCGTTCGTTCACCAGATTTTTGCCGGTCATCAAATAGGGCTTTAGTTCCGGGTGCTGATAATCGACGCCTGTGTCGACAATAGCAATCATGGAGGTCACGTCCTGATCCAACAGCGCCCAGGCCTCCGGAATCTCGATTGTTTTCAGATATTCGGGCAGGGACGGAGCGATAGAAGCGGCCGGCTCTGCAGCTGCGCCGAATGCCTGACCGTGAATCGCTTGTCCTTTGTTGTCAATGCGTTGAGGCTCGGCGTCTGCGGAGTCGGCGAACGAGAGCAGAAGAGTCGTGCTGCACAGGATGGCCCCTAACGAAGCAAGCAGGCTTCGTTTGCCCGTTTGCAGAAGGAGATTTCTTATGCGACCTTCCTTAATCATCCGCAATCCCGCCTTCAATCCTCTTTTTTGTTCAGCGCCCGCTTATGTATTTCGATTTTCGACACCGCAATCCCTCTTTTACAGGGGAAAATCGGGTCTATGGTCGCAATTTGTCGCACTTGTTCGAATGCCCTTCCATGGTCCGCATTCACGCAAAAAGAGCCGCCGGTTCCATGATTCCCCAGCGGCCCTCCGCAATACAAAGTATAGCCTTGCTTGGCTGATCAGCCTCCCAGAATGAGAAGATCGACCGGAATGGTAATAACGCTGTTGATCCACTCCAGAATCGGCATCGGGAAAAAACCAAGCGCGAGAGTCGCGGCCGTGCAGATCCATATCGAGATCGCAGCGGGCATGGGCAGCTTAAGAGCCGCGTCCGTATGGCCGCTTCTCATGTACATCTGGCGAATGAACTTGAAGTACACGGCATATGAAACGATCGTAGTCACCAGCAAGACCGCGCCTAACCAATAGGTATAAGTCTGAACTGTGCCGAACAGGATGAACAGCTTCCCGAAAAATCCGCCCGTCACCGGCAAGCCGGCCAAGGAGCAAAGCAGCACCGTCATTGCTGCCGCCGTCCAAGGCGCCCTATGGTACAAGCCTGCGAAGCCGGCGATCGTATCATTGCCCGTATCCCGCATTACGATCATCAACACCGTAAAGGCGCCAATGTTCATGAATGCATAGGCAACCAAATAGTAAATGAATTCAGAGAACAGGGAAGCATGCAATTCGGTCAGATCGATGGCTAACGGAACGAGCAGAATCCCCGCATTGGCTACGCCGGACAACGCAAGCAGACGCTTGACGTTCCGCTGGGCGAATGCTCCTGCCGTTCCCACAATCATCGCCGCCGCCGCAAGCACAGCCAGTGCGAGAAACACATCCTGCTTCACGAAAACGCCGGACGCGGTTGTGAAGAACGCCGTGTTCATGAATATCCGATACAGCATCGCGAATGCGGCTCCCTTGGCGACAACCGCCAGAAATGCCGTAACCGGCGTCGGCGCCCCTTGGTAGACATCCGCCGCCCAGGCATGGAAAGGAGCGAGCGCAAGCTTCACGGCGAAGCCGGCGATCATCAGGAAGAAGCTGATATAGAGCATGGCCTCCATGCTTTCCATAGCGTCTGCCAGCCCGCGCTGGATATGGGAAACGTTCGTTCCTCCAGTAGCGCCGTAGAGGAACGACATTCCATACAGAATGAAGGCAGAGGCCACTCCCCCGACGACCAGGTACTTGAACGCCGCCTCGCCGGAGATTCTGCTGCTTTTGCGAACGGCCACAAGCACATACGAGGTAATGCTCAGCAATTCCAGACCGATGAACAGCGTAATCAAATCTCCTGAGGAGGACATGACCATTGCGCCCAGAACCGCCGGGAGCACAAGATAATAGAGCTCTCCTTTAATCGGCACATCCTTTTCCTTAACGGAGCCAAGCGAAGAGAATACGATAAAGGCCGATGCGCCAAGGAACACAAGCTTGAGCAGATTGCCGAAGTCATCGATTCTGTAGCTTCCCGCCAGAAGAGCAAAGTAGCCTTCTGCGCTCTTATCCTGAACATCGTTCATTAACCATACGACGAATCCGGCCGCGCAGAGCAAGCCGACAAGCGTCAGCCAGCCGATGATGTCCCGATTTGTTTTACGGGGGAGGAACAGATCCAGCAGCGCGAGCAGCACGGCGAAGCCTGACAGAATAAGCTCAGGGGCCAGATACCATGCATCGCTCCACGTCAACGTCTGCGTAAATACCATGTTATCCTCCCACCCTCGTCTGTATTTGGTCTAGCCAGCCGCTGAAGCCATGCTGCATAAGGTCCGTCAGGATGGAAGGGTAAACGCCGAGCAGGACGATCAGGGCGGCTAGCACAATCATCGGCAACGCTTCGATGAAGCGCGCGTCCTTCATTTCCGCGAACCTTTCCGGCATTGCTCCGTAGGTTATGCCAAGTATGCTTCGAAGCACATAGATTGCCGCGAATAGAATACCCAGCGCGCCAATAGCCGTCAGCACCTTCATCGAGCCGAACAGCCCCAGGAAGGACAGGAATTCTCCGACGAAGCCGGACAATCCCGGCAGTCCAAGAGAAGCCAGACCCGCCAGCAGCAGAATGCCCGCAGTGAACGGAACCGCCTTCGCCAGTCCGCCAAGTTCGTCCACGCGGGTGGTCCCCGTTCTCTCATACAAGCTGCCTACGATCAGGAAGAGCAGCGCCGAGATCAAGCCGTGCGAGACCGATTGGAATATTGCGCCCTGCAGTCCGACCTCTTCCAGAGAAGCGATCCCCAGCAAGACAATGCCCATATGGCTAATACTTGAATAGGCCAGCACCAGCTTGAATTCCTTCTGAACGCAAGCGAGAATCGCACCGTACAGAATATTGATTACGCCCAGCACGGCCAACGCCGTTGACCATGATTGCATATGCCCGGGAAATAGAAATACTGCGAAGCGAATGATTCCGTAAACGCCCATCTTCAGCAAAATCCCGGAGTGAATCATCACGACCGCTGGCGGCGCTTCCGTATGCACCTTCAGCATCCACGTGTGAAACGGAAATATCGGCACTTTGATTCCGAACGCCACGAGCAGCAGCAAGAAGGCCGCCCACTTGGCGTTATCCGACAGGAAAATCCGGAAGTATTCCGCCCGCTGCATCTCGAGATTCGCCAATGCGGACGGGTCCGTGAAATTACTCAGCAGCACGTTGTAGTTGCCGGAATAGACCAGATTCACATTGTCCGCCGTACTTAGCCCGAGCGTCGCGATAAGCATCAGGAATGCTAGAAGCATCGCCGCCGAGCCGAGGCCGTTGTAGAGAAGGAACCGGGTTGCCGCCTTCTCTCTTCCGTAATAGCCCCAGATGCCGATCAGGAAGAACATCGGAATAAGCGTGACCTCGAAGAAAATAAAGAACAGAACCAGATCCCTTGCCAGGAAAACGCCGTATATTCCGGTCAACAGCAAGAGGAACAGAACATAGTACGTTTTCCAGCGCTTGCGGATTTGAACGGAGGCCAGCACCGACATCGTGGATACGACAGCCGTCAGCAGCAGCATCGGCATGGAGATTCCGTCCACTGCGAGATGATAATCGAAGCTCAGCTTGAGCGATTCGACTGCGCCGCTGCCGCTAAAGGCATCGATGTTCAGGGGAATAGACAGCCATGTCGCTTGCTCCGTATAGGCGCCCCCGCCTGCTGCCGGCTGATAGGCCGCGAACAGCCACAGGCACAGCGCCAGCGGAATAACCGTGAATAGAATCGCCGTTGCGCGCAGCCAGTTGCTGCGCGCGGCGGGCAGCATAAGCACGATCAAAGCCCCGACCAGCGGGATGAAGGTAATCAGAGAGAGTATCGGCAGGTGATCCAGCATTACCAGAACCTCCTTCCGGCGACTGCGAGAATGAGGATGACGATGCCGATGACCGCCGTCAACGCATAGGCTTGAACCTGGCCGTTCTGCAGCCTGGAATTCAGCCGCCCGAGCGCAGCCACGGAGTAGCCGGAGGCGCGAACAACCCCGTCGACGACGTAATGGTCGAACAGCTCAAGCAGCTTGCCAAGTCCGTGGAGCGGCTTAACGAAGACCGCATGATAGAACTCGTCGATGTAATACTTGCGTTCAAGCAAGGAGACCAGACCCGGCGCCCGCGAGGAAATCGCGTCTCGCCTGATCGTCCCTCTGGCGAACATCAGCCACCCGATGTAAATGCCCAGCAAGCCCGCTGCCGCAGAGACGATCATCACAAGCCCGCTTGCATGATGCTCGGCTTCGCCGCCCAGCATCCATGAGCTGAACCAGCCGTTAAAGGGCGTATCGACGAAGCCCGCAACAATCGCCAGCGCGGCCAGCACAATCAACGGAATCGTCATGACCGCAGACGATTCCTTCGCCGGCCGCTCCTCCTTCGGCTTGCCGGCAAAGACCAGGAAAAACAACCTTGCCATGTACAAGGCAGTGAAGAAGGCTGCAATCACGCCGACGGCGAACAGAAGCGGCTGCTTCTCCAGCGCCGCCGCCAGAATCGCATCCTTGGACCAGAAGCCGGAGAACGGCGGAATGCCGGACAGCGCCAGCGCCCCGATGCCGAATGTCCATGCCGTAATTTTCATTTTGCCGCCCAGCCCGCCCATCTGGCGAATATCCTGCGTATGTACGCTGTGAATCACGCTTCCCGCCCCAAGGAAGAGCAGCGCTTTGAAGAAGGCGTGCGTAAACAGATGGAACATCGCCCCTCCGACAGAGCCGACCCCAAGAGCCAGCATCATGTAGCCCAACTGGCTGACCGTAGAGTAGGCGAGCACACGCTTGATATCGTTCTGCGCCAGCCCGATCGTGGCGGCGAAGATCGCCGTGAAGGCGCCAATGATCGCGACCGTATGCATCGCAACCTGCGAAGCCTCGAAGATATCGAACGTCCTCGCAACGAGAAATACGCCGGCTGCGACCATTGTCGCGGCATGAATCAGGGCGCTGATCGGCGTCGGCCCCTCCATCGCATCCGGCAGCCAGACGTGAAGAGGAAACTGACCGGATTTGCCGACCGCTCCAAGAAAGATCAGCAGGGCGATCAAGGTCGTAATCCCCGTGGAGATTACGCCGCTCTGCGTGTCGAATACATTATGAAGCGCCGTGAAGTCCAAGGCATGGCCGGGCATGTACCAGAATAGAAGAAGAATCGCAATGAGCAATCCCAGGTCTCCGATCCGGGTGACGATGAACGCTTTCTTCGCTGCGGCCTTCGCCTCGGGCTTCTGGTACCAGAAGCCGACAAGAAGGAAGGAACACACGCCGACCAACTCCCAGAAAATATAGAAGGTCAGCAGATTGTCCGCCAGAACCAGGCCCAGCATCGAGCTGGTGAACAACGCGACATAGGCGAAGAAGGTCGAGATTCTCTCATCCTTGGCCATATAGCCCTGCGAGTACAGATTCACGAGAAAGCCGACCAGCGTTACAACCACGAGCATCATTGTCGAGAGATTGGTCACCTCGAAGCCGGCCGTCAGCTTAAGCTGACCGATCTGAATCCAATCGATCTGCTTGCTGAAATCCGGCGCGTTGCCCGAAAGCCTCTCGAAAGCGAGGCAGAGAGAGAAGACGAAGGACGCGAAGGAGGCCGCCGTTCCAAGCCAGGCACCCGATTTCCCCCACCCTTTGCCCATAGCCGTCATGATCACGAACGCAGCAAAAGGGATAAGCGGGATGATCCAGGCATTTTCCGTAAAGAAGGTGCTCATGAAGGTTACCTCCTCAACTCGTCGAATTCATCCACGTTCACCGTTGCGCGACTGCGGTAGAAGACGATCAGAATCGCGATGCCGACCGCCGCCTCTGCCGCTGCGACCGTAATGGTGAACAAGGAGAAGATTTGGCCCGTCATCGACGGGTTCACCCCGTACTTGGAGAATGCGATCAGGTTGAGATTCGCCGCATTGAGCATTAATTCGATCGACAACAGCACGATGATCGCGTTGCGCTTCGTCAGCACTCCGTACAATCCGATGCAGAATAATACCGCAGCGAGAGTCAAATAAGAGGACAGCATGCTCACGGCGTCCCCTCCTCTCTCTTGGCCAGCGCAATGGCGCCGATGAAAGCGACCGTTAGCAGCACCGACATAAGCTCGAACGGAATCGCATAACGAGTGAACAGCTGAAGTCCGATTTCCCTCGTGGAATCTGCGTAAGACGCCGCTTCTTGCGGAAAGCTCGCATTGCGAATACCGTAGAACAGCATTCCGAACAGACTCAGGCAGCCGATGGCGGCCAACGTGTCCCGCAGCGGACGTCCAGCCTCTCGCCCTTCGCCGTCATGCTTCGTCATCATAATTCCGAAGATCATCAGGATCGTAATGGCGCCGACGTAGAGCAGCACCTGGACGAAGGCGAGAAATTCCGCTTCCAGCAACACATACAAGCCGGCAATCGCGATGAATGTGAACGCCATCGATAGCGTCGTATGCACTACCTTGGTGAAGTTGATCGCCAGCACCGCTCCGACGATCGCGCATACCGACAGTAGGAAGAACGCCACGAACTCTCCCGTGATTTCGATGTTGAAGTTAAACACGACTTATTTGGCGCCCCCCTTCGGAGAGCCGATGTTGTTGTTGTCCTCGCGGACATTTGTGTTGTTCTCATACAGCCATTGTTTGTCCTTGAACAGATCGTCCCGGCTGTAAGCCGCCAATTCGAAATTGTTCGTCATCACGATCGCTTCGGTCGGGCATACTTCCGTGCACAGATCGCAAAGAATGCAGATTTCAAAATTGACGTCGAACGTGTCGATGACCTTCCCCTTTTTTTCCGGATCGGGGTTGGCCTTGCCCGTTAGCGTAATGCAATCCGTCGGGCAGATGCGGGCGCATTGATTGCACACGATGCATTTGTCCGGCTCGAAGTACTGTATTCCGCGGAAGCGTTCGGGCATCTTGAGCGGAACGTCGGGATACGCGTGAGTCAATTTTTTGGTCCCTAGCGTTTTCAGGGTTACGCCAAGTCCTTTAAGCATGCCTTTCATGACGTCTACCTCCCTCCTATCCGATCAGTTCTATGCCTACAGCCGTTAAGAAAATGTTAAGGATGGCCAGCGGCAGCAGCACCTTCCACGCCATTCCCATCAATTGGTCGACCCGGAGCCGCGGGAAGGTCGCCCGGATCCAGAATAGAGAAAACACGATCAACGCGAACTTCAGGAAAAACCAGATGAGGCCCGGCACGAAATCCAGCTGCGGAATCGGGGGATTCCAGCCGCCGAGAAATAGAATCGTGGTCAGGCAGGCGATCGCGTATACGTAAATATACTCCGTGAGCATGAAGAAGGCAAAGCGGAAGCCGCTATATTCCACGTGGTATCCGGCGACCAGCTCCGACTCCGCTTCCGGCAGATCGAACGGCGTCCGATTAAGCTCCGATACTGCAGCGATCAGGAAGATTCCGAAGCCGAGAATTTGCGGAATGAAGTTCCAGTGCCAGAAGTACCCGCTCTGGGCGATAACGATGTCTCTGAGGTTCAGGCTGCCGCTCATCATGACCACGCCGACGACCGACATGACCAACGGCACCTCGTAGCTGATCATCTGGGCGGCCGACCTCATGCCACCCAGCAGAGAGTATTTGTTGTTGGACGCCCATCCCGCCACAACGATGGCAATCGTCGTAATGCCGGACAAGGCGATGTAATAGAGAAAGCCGACGTTCAGATCGGCAAACTGCAGGTTCTGCGTGTAGGGAATAAAGGCCAGCACCGCGAAGGAAGGGATGAACGCCAATGCGGGCGCAAGAATAAACAAGCCTCGATCGGCTTTCTTCGGAATGGTATCCTCCTTGAGCAGCAGCTTGGCGACGTCCGCAACCGTCTGAAGCAATCCTAACGGTCCCGTCCGATTCGGTCCCTTGCGATATTGCATCCAGCCGATGAACTTGCGTTCGAAATAGATGGCATAGGTGACGAAAATGATGACGACCGCAAGCACGCCGATGGCTCCGGCGATGAAGATTCCGGCATTGCCCCAGCTCAGGGGCTCTTCCCAGAAGCGTTGCATCAGCAGTCAACCTCCCCGAGCACAATGTCGATGCCGCCCAGAATCGTCACCAGGTTCGTCATGCTCTCGCCCACCAGCAGCTTGGGAAGGATCTGAAGGTTGACGAACGACGGCCTTCTGAACTTCAGGCGATAGGGCTCCGCTTTTCCCTTCGATACGATATGGCAGCCGATCTCTCCGCGCGGCGATTCGATCCGCACATAGATTTCTCCCGCCGGCGGCCGAATGACGCGCGGAACCTTGCCCATCGTCTCCCCCTCGCCGGGGAATTGCTCCAGGGCCTGCTCCAGAATCCGCAGACTCTGCTCAATCTCCGCCATTCGCACCTGATAGCGATCGAAGCAATCGCCGTTCTTGCCTGTCGGCACTTCGAATTGGAAGCGATCGTACAAGCTGTAAGGCTCCGCCTTGCGGAGATCCCACTGCACGCCGGTGCATCTCAGGTTGGCGCCGGACAAGCCGTAGTTGATCGCAGTCTCGGCGTCGTATTGACCGACTCCCTTGATTCGCGCCAGGAAGATTTCATTGCCGCTTACCAAATTATGATACTCATCGAGGCGATGGGACATGTCCTTGACGAATGTCTTCACCCGATCGATCCATCCCTCGGGAGCGTCCCATTTTACGCCGCCCACGCGCATGTAATTGTAAGTCAGCCTCGCGCCGCACAGCTCATTGAACAGCCCCAGTATCCTCTCCCGGTCGCTGAAAGCGTACAGGAAAGGACTTAGGGCCCCGATGTCCAGCAAGTACGTTCCCCACCAGACGAGATGGCTCGCTATGCGCTGCATCTCCATCACGATGAGCCGGAGGTATTCCGCCCTTTCCGGAATTTCCAGCCCCATCATTTTCTCGACTGCATGGCAGAGAACGTAGTTGTTGGTCATCGCCGAGACATAATCCATTCGATCCGTATAAGGAACGATTTGCGTAAAATTCAAGTCTTCCGCAAGCTTCTCGGTGCCTCGGTGCAGGTAGCCCATCACGGGGGTTGCCTCCGTGATCACTTCTCCGTCCAGTTTGACGATTATTCGGAACACGCCGTGCGTGCTCGGATGCTGTGGACCGACGTTGAGCAGCAGTTCTTCTGTGCGAATCACGCGTGCTTACACCTCCGGGTCAAGCGGGACATAGTCTTTGCGAAGCGGATGGCCGACCCAATCGTCGGGCATCATAATGCGTCTAAGATCGGGATGCCCGGGAAAATCGACGCCCAGCAGATCGTAGATCTCCCGTTCGTTCCAATTCGCGGTTTCCCATACCGGAGTCGCGGAAGGCACAGAGGGCCGTTCGCGGTCCGTGCGAATCTTCAGGCAGTAGCCTTCCTTGGTATCCATATTAAGCGGGTAATAGACGACTTCCATATAAGTCTCGTAATCCACGCCCGAGACGTTCCGCAAGTAAGCGCACTGAAGATCGGAATGATTGCGAAACAGCTGCGCCGCTTGCTCCCAGCGTTCTTTCCTGATAACGAGAGTAGGCAGATGATCGTTGGCTTCGTTGATATACGCCTCTTCGACAGCATCCTCCGAGACGAGCCGGCTAAGCAGAGCCGCTGCCTTGTCCAGAATCGGCTGCTTCGGAGAAGGCGGCTTCGGCGGCGCTTCCGGCTCTGCCGAGGCCGCTTCGCTGCCTTCCGCCTTCACGGCGGAACGAGCCTCCGTGCCCGCCCGGGCGGCTTCAGCCGCTGCTTGGGCCGCTGCCGCTTTCGCCGCCTCGCGGGCCTCCAGCGCGGCCTTGCGCCGCGCCGCCTTCTCCTCGTCGGTCTCCTTTCGGCGCTCCGGGACGGCCGGCGTCTCTCCTCCGTTCGCCGCGGGGGTATCCGCCGCAGTCGGAGTCGCTTGTTCCGATTCGCTAGCGACCTTCGGCTGCTCCGATTCGCGCTTGTTCTCCTCGCTCATCGGCTGGTCACCTGCTTCCCGGTCTTAGCTTCGTAGCGAATTTTCTCCTGCAGCTTGTTGATTCCGTAGATTAGCGCCGCAGGATTCGGCGGACAGCCCGGAATGTAGACATCGACGGGAACCAACTGGTCAACGCCCTTCACGACAGCATAGGACTTGACGTACGGGCCTCCTGCAGTGGCGCAGGACCCCATCGCAATTACCCATTTGGGCTCCGGCATCTGGTCGTAAAGCCGCTTCAGAAGCGGCCCCATTTTCTTGGTGACCGTGCCCGAGACGATCATCACGTCCGCCTGGCGCGGGGATGTCCGGAAGATAACGCCGAATCGGTCCAGATCATAATGCGCTCCGCCTGCGGCCATCATCTCAATCGCACAGCAGGCCAAGCCGAAGGTCAGCGGCCAGAGCGAATTGCTGCGGGCCCAGCCCTTCAATTGCTCGACCGTGCCGAAGAAAACGTTGCGATCCAATTCCTTCCGGTCCTCCGGAGATACTTTCGCTAGATCGAGTTCCACTTGAACACCTTCTTTCTCCAGGCATACACCAGACCGACCAGAAGCAATCCCGCAAAAATAATCATTTCCACAAGCGCAAATAGACCAAGCTGCTTGTAAGCTACGGCCCAAGGGTAAAGAAATACGGTTTCCACATCAAAGACGACGAACATTAACGCATACAAGTAATAACGGACATTGAAGCGGATCTGGCTGTCCCCCACGGGCTCATTGCCGCTCTCGTATGTGGTTTGCTTCTCCTGATTCGGTTTCTTCGGGCGAAGCACGGAGCCGAGCCACAACACGAGGATTGGAAAAACGATGCCCAGGACGAGGAAGACGGTAACAATGACGTATGAGTTGACATATTTCTCCACTGCAACGCCTCCGCATATAGGTAAATTTACCCCATAATTATAACAAATGCCCCTAGCCAAGTCTACGGAAAAAGCGTTTTCATTGGAAATAGAGAATGCCGTCGACCCGACTTCAGGCGCTCCCGCCTATGTCCAATTATATGCGGCTCCGATTGTCCTAGCACAAGACAAGACCACCGCTCTCGTTCCGCGGTGGTCTTGCGCAGCCTCAGCTTCTCAGCCTATCGTTGCCTTGAGCATCCACACTTGCTTCTGAAGCTCTTCTACCTGGCCGATCACGATGTCCGAGGTAGCCGTATCCTGTTCCTTCTCGGCGGCTTCGGATACTCCCTTGAGCCCTTCGATCAGCTCCTGCAAGTCCGCGATCGTGGCCGCCAGCATGTCGTTCTCGGTTTTGGCTTTGTCCGCTTCCTTGATGGTCGAATGGGCCAGGAACTCCTTCATGGTCGAGAGCGGCTTCCCTTCGATGGCCAGAATCCGCTCTGCGAGCTCGTCCAGCTTTAAGGCCGCCAGCTCGTACAGCTCCTCGAACTTGGCGTGAAGCACGGGAAAGTGGGGGCCCTTCACGTACCAATGATAATGGTGCAGCTTAATGTAGAGCACCGACCAATTGGATAGTTGCACGTTAAGCGAATCCGTCAGTTTAGTCATGCGTATCCCTCCAAGCTTTCATCTGTTCTCTCTCTTTACTGTACCCCTCCCCTCAAGAAAAGAATCATGTCGCCCTTACCCGAAAGTATTAGTTGCTGCAGGAAAGTGTCAATTGGTAAACCGTGCATAGTTAAATAGGGTCTCAGTTGTCCTCAACCCTGGGTGGTCCTGGCGATATAGAAAGCCATTCAATATTCCAAAGTGATTCAGCTACATTGGTGCTCGGGAGGAGCTTGATGCTTGGGGTAGCTTCGTGCTTGGGAGTAGCTTCGTGCTTGGGGAGTAGCTTCGTGCTTGGGGAGTAGCTTCGTGCTTGGGAGGAGCTTCGTGCTTGGGAGGAGCTTCGTGCTTGGGAGGAGCTTCGTGCTTGGGAGGAGCTTCGTGCTTGGGGAGTAGCTTCGTGCTTGGGAGGAGCTTCGTGCTTGGGAGGAGCTTCGTG